>JBAYVG010000050.1:0-23103 GCA_041674785.1 Rhodocyclaceae bacterium | reverse complement strand
CCTGTCACGCCTGCCAGCGGCGAGTATTGATCCGGAAGCGCTGGTTGCCGAAGCCAACCAGTCGATGATCTACCGTGGCGTGCGCATGCTCTTCGTGATCGACGACAATCGTCAGTTGCAAGGCGTCATTACGTCACATGACATTCTTGGCGAGCGGGCCATGCTGGCCGCCCAGAACCGCAGCCTGAAACGGGACGAATTGCGCGTAGCACATGTCATGACCCCGACCGAGCGGCTGGACACCATCCAGCTGGCGATGGTGACGCGTGCCGAAGTTGGCCACGTTGTCGCCACGCTCAAGGCCTGCGGCCGCCAGCATGCCTTCGTTGTCGATCGCAATGCAGCCGGCCGCCAGATCATCTGCGGCGTCTTTTCGGCAACGCAGATCGCACGTCAACTCGGAATTTCGTTCCAGACGGGAGATACGGCACGGACCTTCGCTGAAATCGAGGCGATCATCGCAACGGCTTAGGCCGCAGGGAGCCGGCGAAACCAAGTGCCTATGGAAGCGCCTGTGCCACCAGGCGCTTGGGGTGGATTTGCCCGAGATCATCGACCAGACCAATCCCAAGCAGGCAACCGCCGGCATAGACACGGGCAAGCGTGCCTGCCGGAATGCAGCCACTATCGGTCATTACCTGATTGCCATGGCTGAAGCGCAGGACAGCCTCGGCTGCCAGCGTTATCGTCGGCAGCCCCTGCAGCAGGGCATCGACAGGCAGCAGCTGGGTATCGCGCTCAGCCTCCGGGCAGGCTTCGATTTCTTCCAGCGTCAGCGCCCTTGGCAACAGCAGATCACCGACCTCGATTCGTCGTAGCGCGGTCAGGTGCGCACCGCAGCCGAGTGTCTTGCCGATATCCTCGGCCAGGGTCCGGATATAGGTTCCCTTGCTACAACGGACACGCAGTACCGCCGCCGATGCCTCATGATCGAAATGCAGCAGTTCCAGCTGATGAATAACGATATCGCGCGCCTCGCGCACCACTTCAATGCCCTGACGGGCCAGTTCGTAGAGCGGCTTGCCGTCGCGCTTCAAGGCCGAATACATCGGTGGAATCTGGTGCTGCGGACCGGAAAATCCGGGCAGGATCTGACGAAAGGTATTTTCGTCGATACGTAGTGGCGACTCGGCTGTAACCCGCCCTTCAGCGTCGCCGGTATCGGTAGAGATCCCAAGGCGCAAGGTTGCTTCGTAGGTTTTGTCGGCGTTAAGCAGGTCGGCGGAAAATTTCGTCGCCTCGCCGAAGCACAGCGGCAGCAGGCCCGTAGCCATCGGATCAAGGGTACCGGTATGGCCGGCTTTTTCAGCGGAGAAAAGCCGACGCGCCTTCTGCAAGGCATCGTTGGAACTGATACCGCTAGGCTTGTCGAGGAGCAGAACGCCGTCAACACGCCGCCAGCGGCGTTTGGCGACCTGGTTCATTCCTCGGGTGTGGTGTCGGAAAGGCGGTTGGCTTCGTCGATCAGCTTGGAGAGATCGGCGCCACGCTCAAGCGACATGTCGTGGATGAAGTGCAATTCCGGCGTGGTGTGGATGCGGATGCGACGGAACAGTTCGCGCCGCAAAAAGCTGGAGGCTTTCTTCAGCCCCTGCTCGACTTCGGCAATCTTCTCCGAACCCGCAAGCGAACTGAAATAGACACGGGCATGCGCATAATCCGGAGTCACTTCGACTTCGGTAATGCTGACCATGCCGACACGCGGGTCTTTTAGCTCAGACCGGATCAACTCCGCCAACTCGCGGCGAATTTGCTCGTTGATCCGGTCCTTGCGGGAAAAACTCTTGTTGTTGGCCAATTAGAGCGTCCGGGCGATTTCCGTGATCTCGTAGACTTCGAGCTGATCGCCTTCTTCGATTTCATTGAAGTTCTTCAGCGACAGACCGCACTCGAAGTTGGCCTTGACTTCCTTGACGTCGTCCTTGAAGCGCTTCAGCGAATCGAGTTCGCCGTCCCACTTGACGACGTTGCCGCGCAGCAGACGCGCACGTGCATTGCGCTTGACGATGCCGTCCAGCACGTAGCAACCGGCAATCGTACCGATCTTCGAGGCACGGAAAACCTGGCGGATCTCCACCGTACCGATGATTTCTTCCTTTTTCTCCGGCGACAGCATTCCCGACAGCGCTGCCTTAACCTCATCGACAGCAGCGTAGATGATGTTGTAGTAGCGAATATCTACGCCGAAACTCTCGGCCGCCTTGCGCGCACCGGCGTCGGCACGGGTGTTGAAGCCGATGACAACCGCCTTCGAAGCCTGGGCCAGGTTGATGTCAGATTCAGTGATGCCACCAACTGCAGCATGAATGATGTTGACCTTGACTTCGCTGGTCGACAGTTTCTGCAGCGACTGGACCAGTGCTTCCTGCGAGCCCTGAACATCCGCCTTGACGATCAGCGGCAGCGTCTTGACCTCGCCCTCGGCCATCTGTTCGAAGATATTTTCGAGCTTGGCGGCCTGCTGCTTGGCCAGCTTGACGTCGCGGAATTTACCCTGGCGGAACAGTGCGATTTCGCGCGCTTTCTTCTCATCACCAAGGACCACGGCCTCTTCACCCGCAGCCGGCACATCGGACAGACCCTGGATCTCGACGGGAATCGACGGACCGGCTTCCTTCACCGGCTTGCCGTTTTCGTCGAGCATCGCACGGATCTTGCCGAACACCTGGCCAGCAAGCAGCATGTCTCCCTGACGCAGGGTGCCGGTCTGCACCAGCATGGTTGCTACCGGGCCACGCCCCTTGTCGAGACGCGCTTCGATGATCAGCCCCTTGGCCGGAGAATCCTTGGCCGCCTTCAGTTCGAGCACTTCAGCCTGCAGCAGAACCTGCTCAAGCAGATCATCGATCCCCTGGCCGGTTTTGGCCGAAACACCGATGAAGGGCGAATCGCCGCCGTATTCTTCCGGAACTACCTGCTCGGCAACCAGTTCCTGCTTGACGCGATCGGGATTGCCTTCCGGCTTGTCGATCTTGGTGACGGCAACGACGATCGGTACACCGGCCGCTTTGGCATGGTGAATGGCTTCCTTCGTCTGCGGCATGACGCCATCGTCGGCTGCCACGACCAGAATAACGATATCGGTAGCCTTCGCACCACGGGCACGCATCGCCGTAAAGGCTTCGTGACCCGGCGTATCGAGGAAGGTAACCATGCCGCGTTCGGTTTCAACGTGGTAGGCACCGATGTGCTGAGTGATGCCGCCGGCTTCGCCGGAGGCAACGCGGGTACGGCGAATATAGTCGAGCAGCGAGGTCTTGCCGTGGTCGACGTGACCCATGACGGTGACCACCGGAGCACGCGACTCCAGCACGTAATCCTTGTGTTCGACGTTGTCTTCGAGGAAGGCATCGGGATCGTCGAGTTTGGCGGCAACCGCCTGGTGACCCATTTCCTCGACGATGATCATCGCCGTTTCCTGATCAAGTACCTGGTTGATGGTAACCATCGAACCCATCTTCATCAGGGTCTTGATCACTTCCGTTGCCTTCACGGCCATCTTGTGAGCGAGATCGGCAACCGAAATCGTCTCGGGCACGTGCACTTCGCGTACAACCGGCTCGGTCGGCGCCTGGAACGAATGCTCACCGTCATCGCGCTTGCCATGCTTGCCGTGCTTGCCATCCCGCCAGCCAGAACCGGCATCGCCACCACGCGTCTTGATACCGCGCTTCTTGGCATTGTCAGCCCAGGCGCCCTTCTTTTCGTCGACTTTCTTGCCGTCCTTGCCTTTGACACCTTCCGGCTTGGCCGGACGGTGCAGGGTTTTGTCCTCTGCCGGCTTTTCAGCAGCAGTCAATGCAGCAGCGGTCTTGGCGACCTGTGCAGCCTTGGCTTCAATGGCCTTTTGCTCGGCTTCCTGGCGCAGACGAACCAGTTCAACTTCGCGCGCCTGCTTCTCGCGGAATTCAGCAGCCTGAATTTCGGCCAGTGTCGAATGCCGACGCGCTTCTTCAGCGCGCTGACGTACCTGATCTTCACCGATGACCGAAGCCAGCGTGGCTTTGGCAATCCGGTTGGATTTCGTCGGGGCTTTTGCAGCCGGTTCCGGCGCGGCAACAGGTTCCGGAATCGCGACAACTTCCTCGACCACGGCAGCAACAACCTCGGCCACAGGCTCGGGTTCTGCTTCAACGACGGGTTCGGGAACCACAGCGGGCGCTACGACGGCTTCTGCGACTGCTTCTGCATGCACTTCGACGACGGCTTCGGCAACGGGGGTAAGCACGGCTGCGGCTGCGGCTGCGGCTTCAGCAACGCCTTCTGCTGCAGCTTCTGCGGGATCACGCTTGACCAGTACGCGCTTCTTGCGCACCTCGACCTGAACGGTGCGGGTCTTGCCAGCGGAATCGTGTGCCTTGATTTCGCTGGTTTGCTTGCGCGTCAGCGTGATCTTGGTCTTCGCCTGGGCTTCGCCATGGGCGGCACGCAGGTAATCGAGCAGTTTGGTCTTGTCGGTTTCCGACAATAGATCTTCGACACCGGACTTGTTCACTCCCGCCTTCTGCAACTGCTCCAGCAACGAAGCAGCCGGGAGTTTCAACTCTCCCGCGAACTGGGCAACACTTGTTTGCGCCATATGGTTTTCCCCTTGTTGCTTATTCGAACCAGTGCGCGCGCGCGTTGGTAATCAGCTGTTTTGCTCGGTCGGCATCAATGCCGGTCATTTCGGTCAGTTCGTCGACAGCCAGGTCGGCGAGATCGTCGAGCGTCTTCACGCCAGCACCTGCCAGTTTTGCGGCAAGCGGCTTGTCCATGCCGTCGATGTTGATCATCGACTCTTCGACACCGTCAAGCTGTTCTTCGGTAACGATGGCTTCAGTCAGCAGCACGTTACGGGCACGCTCACGCAGCTCCTGGACGGTCGCTTCATCAAAGGCATCGATTTCGAGCATTTCGTGCAGCGGCACGTAAGCGATTTCTTCCAGACCGGAAAAGCCTTCGTCGATGAGAATATTGGCAACCTCTTCGTCGACATCCAGCTTTTCCATGAAGAGCACACGAATGGCGGCAGTTTCGGCTTCCGATTTTTTCTGCGACTCTTCTTCGGTCATCAGATTGATCGTCCAGCCGGTCAGTTCCGAGGCCAGGCGCACGTTCTGACCGCCACGTCCGATAGCGATGGCCAGATTGGCCTCGTCGACCACCACGTCCATGCTGTGCTTCTCTTCGTCAACAACGATCGAGGAGACTTCAGCCGGTGCCAGCGCACCAACCACGAACTGTGCAGGATCGGCAGACCAGAGAACGATATCGACACGCTCACCAGCAAGCTCGTTGGTCACCGACTGAACGCGTGAGCCACGCAAGCCGACGCAGGTTCCGATCGGATCGATGCGTTGATCGTTGGATTTGACGGCTATCTTGGCACGCATGCCGGCATCACGGGCGGCAGCCTTGATTTCCATCAGGCCATCGTCAATCTCGGGGACTTCAAGCTCGAACAGCTTGGCAATGAACTCCGGAGCGGTACGCGAAAGAATCAGTTGCGGGCCACGCGCTTGACGGTCGATCTTCAGCAGATAGGCCTTGACGCGGTCACCGATACGCAGGTTTTCCTTCGGGATCATCTGGTCGCGCGGCAGCAGAGCCTCGACCTTGCCCGATTCAATGATGGCGTTGCCGCGCTCCATGCGCTTGATCGTGCCGGAAACGATGTGATCGCCGCGATCAAGGAAGTCGTTAAGAATCTGTTCGCGCTCGGCATCGCGAATTTTCTGCAGGATCACCTGCTTCGCGGCCTGCGCACCAATGCGACCGAAATCGATCGGATCAAGCGGCTCCTCGATGAAATCACCGACCTCGAATTCTGGATCTTCGACCAATGCAGCCGAAATCGGCACCTGCAGGTGCTCGTTCTCGAAATCATCGTCAGCAACAACTGCCCAGCGGCGGAAGCTATCGAAATCACCCGTTTCACGATCAACGGCAACGCGTACGTCGGCTTCATCGTGGATGCGCTTCTTGGTCGCAGATGCCAGTGCCAATTCAAGAGCACCAAAAACGATGTCCTTGGAGACATTCTTCTCACGCGCCAGTGCATCGACCAGCAGCAGAATTTCGCGGCTCATTCTTTTCTAACCTCCTAAATCTAAGTCCAACAAGTTCAATCGAACTTGGGGACCAGCCGGGCACGCTCGATGTTGCCCAGATCCAGTTCAGCCTCGCCCGAATCGAGAACGAGGCGTACCTTGCCATCCTGCATTCCCAGCAGGACACCATTAAAATTGCGACGACCGTTGAAAGGAATCCGCAGCTTGAGATGAACTTCGGAACCGGCAAAACGCTCGTAATCCGAAGCCTTCTTCAGCGGACGATCCAGTCCCGGCGAGGAAACCTCAAGCCGGTCGTAATCGATGTTTTCGACCATCATTACCCGTGACAACTGGTTGCTGACGGCAACGCAATCGTCGATATTGACGCCGCGAGGTTTATCGAGCTGATCGATGAAGATGCGCAACACCCGCGCACGCGGGCTCATCTCCAGGTCCACCAACTCATACCCCAGACCGATAACGGTCTTTTCTATTAATTCATGCAGATTCATGCGCTACAAATAAAAAATGGGCGCAATGCCCATCAAAAAAAGTGCCCGGCCTCAACGGCCGGCGGAAGAAACCCGAAGATTATAACGGCAAAGCCCTCCGGGTGGCAACGTAATTACCACCCGAACAGTAAGCTTCAGCCTTGGCGAGGCCCCTGACGCCGCCGGCCAGCCGGTTTGTTTCCGGCGCCAGATTCTGCCGGAGCACCCGCACCGCCGGTAGACTGACCCTGTCTTTGCCCTTGCGGACGACCACCGCGACGCCCGCGATTACCCGAGGACGGACGGTTGCCATCCGCTTCGCGTGGTGCAGCATTGCCTTCTCGGGCAGGGGCACCTGAACGCGACGGGCGTGGTGGGCGCGGCGAACGATTGCCATCGACGCGATTGCCATCAACTTCCCGGCCTTGCCCGGCCTCCCCTCCCGGGGTGCGCGGCGTACCCTGCCGGCCTCTCGCCCCTCCAGCACGCGGCCCTTCGGGGCGGCCACGCTCACCGCGCCCACCGTCCGGGCGCGCACCTCGTCCCCTGTTACCACCCTCGCGCCCGGCGTCTCGACTACCGGCTGGACGCGGCCCACGCGGTTTCCCCGGCGGCGGCGCTCGGTTGCCATCAACCTCCGGAATTTCGCCGGGATCAATGCTGCGAGGAGCACGATTACCATCCGGTTCGCCGCCAAAGCCAGACTGATGCCCCTGGCGCCCGGAGCGCCCGCGATCCCCGCCTCTGCCACCACGCTCCTGCCCGAGACCGACATTGCGCATCAGCGCTTCAACTTCACTGTCTTCCAGCTCGCGCGTCTTGCCGCGCTTCAGGTAGGGTGGCAAGAGGAAAGGACCGTAACGAACACGAATCAGGCGGCTGACTGTGGTGCCGACAGCTTCGAACATACGCCGGACCTCCCGGTTGCGGCCTTCGCACAGTGTTACCCGATACCAGTGATTGGCACCTTCCCCACCGCCGTCCTCAATCGACTCGAAATGAGCCGGGCCGTCTTCAAGCTCAATTCCTTCGCGCAGCTGATCAAGCTTCTCCTCGGTGATATCGCCAAGGACGCGGACGGCGTACTCGCGCACCATCTCGTAACGTGGATGCATGAGGCGATTGGCCAGCTCGCCGGACGAGGTAAAAAGGAGCAAACCACTCGTATTGAAGTCAAGACGACCAACGGCAATCCAGCGCCCACCGTTCATCCGTGGTAATGCATCAAATACTGTTTCACGGCCTTCCGGATCATCACGGGTGACGATTTCGCCTTCCGGCTTGTGATAGATGACGACGCGCGGCAAGCGCCCCGAAAACTTCACTGTCACCAGCTTGCCATTGACCTTGACGCGGTCGGCCGGGCCGACCAGTTGGCCGACATGCGCGGGCAGACCATTCACGCTGACACGCCCCGATATGATCATGTCTTCCATGTCGCGACGGGAGCCGATGCCGGACTGCGCCAGAACCTTGTGCAATCGCTCAGGTGTCGCTTGTGCAGCAACGCCGCTACGCCCCCTGCGTCCACCGGGAATGGGCGCCGCAGCGGAAGGCGCAGCGCGCGGCGCCCGTGGCTCGCGCCGAGGTGGCTGATCCAAGGCGTCGCCACCATCAAGCTCGCCAGGCGGTTGAGAAGGCGTACCCTGCGACGGGCGAAAAGGGGTGCGACGTGATTTATTAGCCATTGGCCAGTTCCAGAGCTTGATTGATTTGTTCCAGCGGCGGCAATTCAGTCAGGCTGCGCAGCCCGAGGTCGTCGAGGAACTTCTTTGTCGTTGCAAAAAGTGCCGGGCGGCCCGGCGTGTCGCGGTGCCCGACGGCATCCACCCAGCCACGCTCTTCGAGCACCTTGATGACCTGCGTGGCCACCGAAACACCACGGATGTCTTCAATATCGCCGCGTGTCACCGGCTGGCGGTAGGCAATGATGGCCAGAGTTTCCAGCACGGCACGCGAATATTTGGGCGGCTTTTCGGGGTTCAGCCGTCCGAGATGCGAAAGATACTCCGGACGGGTGCGAAAACGCCAGCCACTGGCCAACTGTACCAGTTCAGCCGGGCGCGGTGTCCATTCCACTCGCAATTCGTCGAGCAGCTTGCGCACCACTTCGGGAGAAATTTCCTCGACAAACATCTTGCGCATGTCGCTCACCGTCAGTGGTTGCTGTGCTGCCAGCAGGGCCGCTTCAAGGACGCGTTTGACTTTTTCCGGATTATTCACGGCAGCCAGCGGGTTCGGCACACCAAGCAAAGTGGTCGCATCACCTTCTTCCGGGGGGGCTTCAAGCTGTGCCCCGATTTCCGGCTGCGTCTGAAATTGCATCTCGGACTCCGGTTCCGGCGGCAGCGCAAGCTGCGCGTCAGGCAGATTATCCGGCGGGTTGTTCAATGGCTCTTCCATCGGCCAGCCTCACATAGATCGGATCAAAAGCTTCGGTTTGGGTTATCTCAACCAGATGTTCGCGGGCCAGTTCGAGCATTGCCAGGAAATGAACAACGACACCGGCAACACCCATTTCAGCATCAAACATGCGGACAAATTCGACAAAGCCATCGGCGGTACGCAACTCACGCAAGATGATGCCCATGTGTTCGCGCACCGACAATTCTTCGCGTTGCACACGGTGATGGGTATGCAGTTTTGCCTGGCGCAGGATCGCGCCCCATGCCTGCTGCAGGTCTTCCACGCTGACATCGGGAAAACGCTGCTCCATCGACTTCTCGACCCACATCTCGACCCAGGCGAAATCTCGCTCGGCCTGCGGCAACGCATCCAGCTTCGCTGCCGCCATCTTCATCTGCTCGTACTCCACCAGCCGACGTACCAACTCGGCGCGCGGATCTTCAACCTCGCCGTCTTCCGTCATTTTCTGGCGCGGCAACAGCATGCGCGACTTGATTTCGATCAGCATCGCCGCCATGACCAGATAGTCTGCCGCAAGCTCCAGGTTATGGGAACGCATCGCTTCGACGTAGTCGAGATACTGCCGGGTCAGCGGCGCCATCGGTATATCGAGGACATTGACGTTGGCCTTGCGGATCAGGTAGAGCAGCAGATCCAGCGGCCCCTCAAAGGCATCGAGCATCACCGCCAGTGCATCCGGCGGAATGTAGAGATCCAGCGGCAACTGTTCCAGCGGCACGCCGTAGATGCGTGCGACGTGGTCCGGCACCAATTCAGGCACCGGCGGCTCCGCCAATTCGAGGATCTCGTTTTCGCTCATCAGGTGTAGTTCAGGCCCATCGATTCACGCACTTCACGCATTGTTTCGCGCGCCAGCTCGCGGGCCTTTTCGCAGCCATCGGCGATGATGGCGCGGACCAGCGAAGGATCATCAAGATAGGTCTGCGCCCGTTCGCGCATTGGCGCCTGTTCCTTCAGGATACCGTCGATGACCGGCTGCTTGCATTCGATACAGCCGATTCCGGCTGAGCGACACCCCTGCTGCACCCATTCCTTTGTAACATCGTCCGAATACACCTGGTGCAGTTGCCACACCGGGCAGCGGGCCGGATCACCGGGGTCCGTGCGACGCACACGGTTGGTGTCGGTCGGCATGCGCTTGATCTTGTGCGTCACCGTCGCTTCGTCCTCGCGCAGCGTGATCGTGTTGTTGTACGACTTGGACATCTTCTGGCCATCCAGTCCGGGCATGCGCGAAGCCTCAGTCAGCAAGGCTCCCGGTTCGACCAGAATCATCTTGCCAGTGCCTTCAAGATAGCCGAACAGGCGCTCGCGATCGGCATGCGACAGATTCTGCACTTCGTCGAGCAGGGCATGCGCGCGCTCAATGGCACTGGCATCACCTTCCTGCTGGAAACGGGTGCGCAACTGATCGTAGAGGCGCGCCCGCTTGCTACCCAACTTCTTCACCGCCTCCTTCGCCTTTTCTTCAAAGCCGGGTTCACGGCCATAGAGATGGTTGAAGCGGCGGGCAATTTCACGCGAAAACTCGATGTGCGGCACCTGGTCCTCGCCCACCGGCACCTTGTCGGCCCGGTAAATGAGGATATCGGCCGATTGCAGCAGTGGATAACCAAGGAAGCCGTAGGTCGACAGATCCTTGCTCTCCAGTTTCTCCTGCTGGTCCTTGTACGTCGGCACGCGTTCGAGCCAGCCGAGCGGCGTCATCATCGACAGCAGCAGATGCAGTTCAGCGTGCTCGGGCACCTGCGACTGGATGAACAGCGTTGCCTGTGACGGATCGACACCGGCCGCCAGCCAGTCGATGACCATGTCCCAGCTTGCCTTTTCGATACCCTGCGGGTCGTCGTAGTGCGTCGTCAGCGCATGCCAGTCGGCGACGAAGAACAGACAGGGGTGCTCGTGCTGGAGCTTTACCCAGTTCTTGAGGACGCCATGGTAATGGCCGAGGTGCAGGCTGCCCGTGGGGCGCATGCCGGAGAGAACGCGTTCCTGATACATGTGAGTGGGTAACTTAGCTTGGTAACTGAAAAATCATTTCAATGAGTACCGTAACCACCGCCATGGCAGGCAGCAGCACGGTCCCTAGGATACCGGTAAACAGCAGGACAAGCAGAATCGGCAAGCCAAAGCGCTCGATCTGGGCGAATTTCCACGCCAGCCGGTGCGGGAGCAGGCTGACAGCGATGCGGCCACCGTCGAGCGGAGGCAGCGGCAACAGGTTAAGGACCATCAGGCTGACGTTGATGAGGATGCCGATCTCGGCCATGCGCGCCATCGGCAGGCTGAAATAATTGAGTGGCAGTAGCCAGGCCAACTTCAATAGTGCTGCCCAGCCGAGGGCCATGGCCAGGTTGGCGCCAGGACCGGCCGCCGCAACCCAGAGCATGTCGCGCTTGGGGTTCCTTAGATTGCCGAAATTGACCGGCACGGGTTTCGCCCAGCCAAAGAGAAAGCCGCCGGTTCCCGCCATGAGCGAGGTAACGAGGATCAGTAGCGGCACGGCAATGGTGCCGATCGGGTCGATGTGCTTGAGCGGATTAGCAGTGATCCGCCCCTCCATCCAGGCAGTGGAATCGCCGAAATGACGAGCAACATAACCGTGTGCGGCTTCGTGCAGGGTAATCGCGAGAATGACCGGCATGGCGGCGATCGCGATCGGTTGCACCAGTGCCGAAATATCCATGCCGCTCAGTCCAGCGCGAAAGGGGCGAGGCTGCCGCGACCGGCGCGGACCAGCGCAGGCAGACCGCCAGTCAGGTCGATCACGGTCGTCGGCTCGGTACCGCAATGGCCGCCGTCGAGAATCAGTTCCAGACGACCATCGAGCCGATCCTGGATTTCCCAACCCTCGGTGAGCGGCGCATCGTCGCCCGGCAGCATCAGCGTCGAGGTCAGCAAGGGTTCGCCGAGTTCGGCCAGTAGTGCCAGCGCCGTCCGGTGGTCGGGAACGCGCAGTCCAATCGTCTTGCGCTTGGGGTGCATCACCCGGCGCGGCAACTCCTTCGTACCTTCAAGGATGAAGGTATAGCTCCCCGGTGTCGTCGCCTTGAGCAAACGATACTGGCTGTTATCGACCCGCGCGTACTGGGCAATTTCAGAAAGATCCCGGCACATCAGCGTCAGATGGTGGCGGTCGTCGACGTCCCGCAGGGCGCGGATGCGGTCAACGGCATCCTTGTCACCGAGGTGGCAGCCCAGCGAGTAACACGAGTCTGTCGGAAAGGCGATAACGCCGCCATCGCGCACGACTTCTGCCGCACGCGCAAGATAACGTGGTTGGGGGTCATCCGAATGAATCTGCAGATACTGCGTCATGAACAACCTAAAACAGGTTCCAGACGGGCTTCAACCCATCCGGCAGATAACCGAGCATGCCCAGATCGACATAGCTCTCCTTGGGACCATGAAAATCGGAACCACGGGATGCATAAAAACCGAACTCCCGCGCCAAACGACCGTAGGTGCCAACATCGTCAAGTGAATGACTACCAGAAACCACTTCAATAGCCTGCCCGCCCATCTCGCGGAAATCGGCGAGAAAACGCCGCATGGCACCAGTGGAAATCTTATAGCGCGCAGGATGTGCGACCACGGCGACACCGCCCGCCCCGGTAATCCAGGCCACAGAATCCGCGAGTTCCGCCCAGCGATGGTCCACGTAGCCGGGCCTGCCTGGCACCAGATACGACTCAAAGACGCTGCGAACGTCCTTGCACACCTTGGCTTCAACCAGATAGCGGGCGAAATGCGCGCGCGAGATCAGGTTCGGGTTCTCGGCATAGCGGTTGGCGCCGGCAAAGGCATCAGCGATCCCGATCTTCTCCAACTCCGCCGACATGCGCAGCGCCCGCTCGATGCGACCAGCACGAATGGTCGCCAGCCCGGCATTCAGCGCGGCATTCTCAGGATCAAAATTGAGGCCAACAACATGGATCTGCGTCCCCTCCCATTCGATCGACACTTCGACACCGGAAACAAAGGTCATGCCTGCCTCTGCAGCCGCCGCACGCGCGGCCGGCAAGCCAGCGATATCGTCGTGGTCGGTCAGTGCCAGCAGTTCGACCCCATTCGCCGCCGCACGACGAGCAACGTCCGCCGGCGCAAGAAGGCCGTCGGACGCGGTGGAATGGCAATGGAGATCGACGTTGGGCACGGGGAAATCGGCTTTGTCGGTGCAAAAGAAGCCGCAAATGATAGCACAGCGGGGCCACCCCTCGCCGTGCGCACCTTGCAGGCCATTGCCGCTGGCAAGGTGCTCGGTAGCTGGATCAGCTCATCTGCGACTGCAGATAGTTTTCGATTCCGACCTGCTTGATCAGATCCAGCTGCGTTTCCAGCCAATCCACATGCTCTTCCTCGCTTTCGAGGATGTCTTCGAGCAACTCGCGCGTCACGTAATCAGCAACCGCCTCGCAATGCGCAATTCCCTCCTTGAGCAGCGGCAAGGCAGCAAGTTCAAGCTTGAGATCACACTCCAGCATTTCTTTCGGGTTCTCTCCGATCAGCAGCTTGTTGAGTGCCTGCAGATTCGGCAAGCCCTCAAGAAACAGAATGCGCTCGATCAGCTTGTCGGCGTGCTTCATCTCGTCGATGGACTCGTGATACTCATGCTCATTCAGTTTCTCCAGCCCCCAGTTCTTGTACATCCGGGCATGCAGGAAATACTGATTGATCGCGGTCAACTCGTTGGCCAGCACCTTGTTCAGATACTGGAGGACTTTCTTGTCGCCTTTCATGACGCTCTCCGGTGTTGGGGGTATTTAAAATCTAGCACACCGGACGGCGAATGCAGTGTTTGCTGCCCTGCGCAAAAAGAGAGGCAGAGGAAAATCAGCCTTGCCTGGCGCAGGGACAACCTTCCCGCCCACCGCATTCCTGGCGCAGCTGCGTGCGAACTTCCTTGCTGCATTTTCCGCAGCAGGCGCCAACGCCAAGTTCGTCGCGCAGCGCCTTGAAGGTTGTCGCCCCCTGCGCAATCGTCGCCGAGATTTGCCGGTTGGTCACTGCCTGGCAGACACAGACGTACATCTTCAACTCCATCAAACAGTTGCGTGGTGATAGGAATTATTATCAATTAGCAAGGCAAATGCAAGTAGTTCTCATTTAAAAATATTCTGCCGCCAGAAAATGGGCCGCTCTTCTTGCCAGCCCAAAGCCCGAACCGGTATAGTCCGCCCCTCGAACGGAAGAGAACTGCATCGCAAGCGATGCGGTCGCCGAAGGCGCAAACGCACCCGCAACCGCTCAGGCAAAAGGACCGTTCGCAGTATCGAATTCTCTGGAGAGCGATGGCCCGGCAGGCATTCCTGTCAGGCGCCCATCCACCGAAGGGGCAAGCAGTCGGCCACAGGCGTGGTCGCTGCCAATCTCTCAGGTATCAAGGACAGAGGGGTGAGCTCGCAGCAACACTAAATGCGGCTCACCCCTTTTTTGTTTCTCGAAACCAATGCAGCACCTTCGCCCAAGAGATTGAAATGACAGAAAAAACCGTACTCAACGAAGTTCACCGCAAAGCCGGTGCCCGGATGGTCGATTTCGGCGGCTGGGACATGCCCGTCAACTACGGCTCGCAGATCGAGGAACACCACGCCGTGCGCACCGACTGCGGCATGTTCGACGTCTCGCACATGTGCGCCGTCGATGTCGTCGGCCCGGACGCCAAGGCTTTCCTGCGCCGGCTGGTGGCCAACAACGTCGACAAACTCACGGTCACCGGCAAGGCGCTCTACTCGGCCATGCTCAACGACGCTGGCAATGTGGTCGACGACCTGATCATCTATTTCCTGAACGACACCACCTACCGTGTTGTCATCAACGCCGGCACCGCCACCAAGGATCTGGCCTGGATGGAAGCCCGCCAGAAGGACTGGGGCCTGAACCTGACCATCACCGAACGTCGCGACGGTAATAACCCGCTGGGCATGATCGCCGTCCAGGGTCCGAACGCCAAGGCCAAGGTCTGGGAAGTGCTGCCGCAGGTCAAGGCCGCCAGCGAAGGCCTTGCACCTTTCTTCGGCGTGCAGGTCGGGGACTATTTCATCGCCACTACCGGCTACACCGGCGAAACCGGCTTCGAGATCGCCCTGCCCGCCACCGACGCCGCCGCCCTGTGGGACAAACTGGCCGCTGCCGGTGTTGCCCCCTGCGGCCTCGGCGCCCGCGACACACTGCGCCTGGAAGCCGGCATGAACCTCTACGGCAACGACATGGACGAGACCGTCTCACCGCTCGATGCCGGGCTGGCGTGGACCGTCGATCTCAAGTCCGAACGTGACTTCGTCGGCAAGGCAGCCCTGCTCGCCAATGGCCAGAAGGCCCAATTCCTCGGCCTCGTGCTGCTGGACAAGGGTGTGCTGCGCGGACACCAGAAGGTCATCACGGCGCAAGGCGCAGGCGAAATCACCAGCGGCACCTTCTCGCCGACGCTGCAGCAGTCCATCGCGCTGGCCCGCCTGCCGATGGGCGTGGCCATCGGCGACATCGTCGAAGTTGAAATCCGCGACAAGCGCCTCAAGGCCAAGGTCGTCAAGCCGGTCTTTGCCCGCAACGGCAAGGCTGTGGTTTAAGAAAATTCACCCTCAGGAGAGAAAAACATGTCGAACGTTCCCGCCAATCTGAAGTACACCGAGAGCCACGAATGGGTCCGCGTCGAAGCGGACGGCACCGTCACCGTCGGTATTACCGACCACGCGCAGGAAGCCCTTGGCGATCTCGTCTTCCTTGAGCTGCCGGAAGTTGGCAAGACCTACGCTGCCGGCCAGGAAAGCGCCGTGGTCGAATCGGTGAAGGCCGCTGCCGACGTGTATGCACCAATCGCCGGTGAAGTCACCGCCGTCAATCAGGACGCCGCCGACGCCCCGGAAAGCGTGAACCAGGATGCCTACGCCGCCTGGCTGTTCAAGCTGAAGCCGGCGAACGCAGCCGATGTCGATGCCCTGCTCGACGCTGCTGCCTACGCCAAGATCAGCGAGTAATCTGCTTGCGGGGTGAGGCCTGAGGGCCTCACCCCTTTTCTTTTTTCCAGTTCCGCCATCCGCCCCGGAAACGCCATGACCGAAAAACTGCCGCTCAGCGCGCTCGAACAGCGCGACGAATTCATCCATCGCCACATCGGCCCCAATGCTGATGAAATGGCTGCCATGCTGGCTGCCATCGGTGCTTCCAGCCTCGATGCGCTGATCGAACAGACCGTGCCCGCCGCCATCCGCCTGCCGGCGCCGCTGCCGCTGGCAGCACCTGTGCGCGAACACGACGCGCTGGCCCGCCTGAAAGGCATTGCCGCCAAGAACGTGGTCAAAAAATCGATGATCGGCATGGGCTATTACGACACGCTGACGCCCAAGGTCATCCTGCGCAACGTGCTTGAAAATCCCGGCTGGTACACCGCCTACACGCCGTACCAGGCCGAAATCGCCCAGGGCCGCCTCGAAGCCTTGCTCAATTTCCAGCAGATGGTGATTGACCTGACCGGCCTTGAGCTCGCCAACGCCTCGCTGCTCGACGAAGCCACCGCCGCCGCCGAAGCGATGACCATGGCCCGCCGCGTCTCCAAGTCGAAATCCAACGTCTTTTTCGTTGACGAGGACTGCTTCCCGCAGACCATCGACGTGGTCAGGACGCGTGCCGCCTTCTTCGGCTTCGAGCTACGCTTCGGCAAGCCGGAAGAAGCCGCACAGGACGAATGCTTTGGCGCCCTCTTCCAGTACCCGAACGACCGAGGCGACGCCACTGACCTCACTCACGCCATCGGCGCCGTGAAGGCCAAGGGCGGCGTCGTTGCCGTCGCTACCGACCTGATGGCACTGGTCCTTCTCAAGTCGCCCGGCACCATGGGCGCCGACATCGCCTTCGGCTCCTCGCAGCGCTTCGGCATCCCGATGGGTTTCGGCGGCCCGCATGCCGCCTTCTTCGCCACGCGCGAAGCCAACGTCCGTTCGATGGCTGGCCGCATCATCGGCGTCTCGAAGGACGCTCGCGGCAACCAGGCCTACCGCATGACGCTGCAGACGCGTGAACAGCACATCCGCCGCGAAAAGGCCAACTCCAACATCTGCACCTCGCAGGTGCTGCTGGCCAACATGGCCGGCATGTATGCCGTCTATCACGGCCCGCAGGGGCTGAAGACCATCGCCGGCCGCATCCACCGCCTGACCGCGATTCTGGCCGAAGGCCTCAAGCGCGCCGGTGTGGCCGTGACCAACAAGAGCTTCTTCGACACCCTGCGTGTCGATCTCGGGGCCCGCGCACTGGCGGTCTATCAGGCCGCCCTGCAAGGCGGCTACAACCTTCGTCAGGCTGCCAACGGCCAGCTCGGCATCGCCCTCGACGAGAAGACCACGGCCGACGACATCGCCGCACTGCTCAAGCTGATCACCAATGTCAAAGCGGACATCGCCACGCTCGACGCCCATGCTGCCGCCAACGATCCGGCTGCCGGCCTGCTGCGCAGCGACGCCATCCTGACGCATCCGGTGTTCAACTGCCACCACACCGAACACGGCATGCTGCGCTACCTGAAGAAGCTGCAGAACAAGGATCTGGCGCTCGACCACTCGATGATCTCGCTCGGCTCTTGCACGATGAAGCTGAACGCCACCAGCGAGATGATCCCGGTCACCTGGCCCGAATTCGGCGACATGCACCCCTTTGCGCCGCTCGACCAGGCCGCCGGCTATCTGGAAATGATCGCCAGCCTGACCGAGTACCTGAAGACGGTCACCGGCTTCGACGCCATCTGCATGCAGCCGAACTCCGGCGCGCAGGGCGAGTACGCCGGCCTTGTCGCCATCAGCCGCTACCACGCCAGCCGTGGTGAGGCCCACCGCAACATCTGCCTGATTCCGAAATCGGCGCACGGCACCAACCCGGCCACCGCGCAGATGTGCAACATGCAGGTGGTGGTGGTCGATTGTGACGACAGCGGCAACGTCGACGTCGCCGACCTCAAGGCCAAAGCCGAGCAGCACGCCGCCAACCTCGCCTGCCTGATGATCACCTACCCGTCGACGCACGGCGTGTTCGAGGAAGCGGTCAAGGAAATCTGCGCCATCGTGCACCAGCACGGCGGCCAGGTGTACATGGACGGCGCCAACCTCAACGCCCAGGTCGGCCTGACCTCGCCCGGCACCATCGGCGCCGACGTCAGCCACATGAACCTGCACAAGACCTTCGCCATCCCGCACGGCGGTGGCGGCCCGGGCATGGGCCCGATCGGCCTCAAGGCCCACCTCGCCCCGTTCATGGCCAACCACGTGGTGCAGGCCATCCCTGGCCCGCACGCTGGACAGGGCGCCATTGCGGCCGCACCGTACGGATCGGCCTCGATCCTGCCGATCTCGTGGATGTACATCACCATGCTCGGCGGCGAAGGCGTCAAGCGGGCTACCGAGATGGCCATCCTCAATGCCAACTACGTCGCCAGCCAGCTCAAGGCCCACTACCCGGTGCTTTACGTCGGCAGCAAGGGCCGTGTCGCGCACGAGTGCATCCTCGACATCCGCCAGATCAAGGCGGCGACCGGCATCGCCGAGATCGACATCGCCAAGCGCCTGATGGACTACGGCTTCCACGCCCCGACCGTCAGCTTCCCGGTGGCCGGCACGATCATGGTCGAGCCGACCGAATCCGAGCCGAAGGCCGAACTCGACCGATTCATTTCAGCCATGGTCTCGATCCGCGAGGAGATCCGCAAGATCGAGAACGGCAGCTGGTCAGCCGATGCCAACCCGCTCAAGAACGCCCCACACACCCAGGCCGACGTCACCGCCGCCGAGTGGGACCGTGCCTACAGCCGCGAGGAAGCCGTCTTCCCGCTGCCGTATGTGCGCGACAACAAGTTCTGGCCGAGCGTGAACCGCATCGACGACGTCTACGGCGACCGCAACCTGCACTGCTCCTGTCCGCCGATGGAAGACTACGCGGCCTGATCTCAAGACAGCGCAACGTCCCAAAGCCCGCTCACTGCAGCGGGCTTTTTTTGCCTTCTCGCCAAACTACAGGCCGGAGGCTATGATCGCTGCAGGCCTTCCCGATAACACTAACGACGACAAACCATGAACCGAGAGTCTTCCTCGTCCGTATTGTCGACACTGCAAGGCGATTCGTTTTCGTCGGAACCGGCTGGCACCGCCCCTCTCACCGACGAAGCCAATGCCCTTCTCGCACTGGATCGCGGGACCGGGCATGCCTTTACCGTCACCCATGCAGCCGAAGCGCTGCTCGTCCTTGTCGTCGCTCTGGTGCCGCTGCTCGCCATCGCTTATCTGGAGCTTTTTCAGGATCCGTCACTGCGGATCATCAACCTTCCCTTCCACGAACTTGCCATCGCTGTCGCCATCGCCGAAGGCATTTTCATCACCTACGTTACCTGGCGCTGCTATCTCTCCTCCGGAGAACCCTTCCTGCGCTGGCTCACCCTCTCCTTTCTCAGCTTCACCCTGATCTACGCACCCCACGGGATATTCACCCGCATGGCCGACGACCACCTCTGGCTATTCCTGTTCTTCGGACCAGTGTCACGTTTCGCCATGGCTGCCTGCATCTTCATCGGCCTGCGCGCCTACGGAAAGCCGGCCGACGCACCGGAGACCCGCCACAATCCCCGCTTCTGGGGCGGTTGCATCGCCTTTTTCCTCGCCATCGACCTGATCATTGGCATCGCCACCCATACGCTGCCGGGAGCCATGCCGGCACTGCGCCTGGTCTTCGAATATGGCGCGCTCGCCTTTTCCATCTTCGGCATCATCCTCATGCTGGCACGGCGCCACCGCTCCCCGCTGATGCTCCTGTGTGCGCTGGCGCTTGCCTATTTTGCCCAGTCATCGTTCGGCTTCGTGCTTGCCAAACCGTGGGACCACCTGTGGTGGCTATCGCATGCCATCTCGGCTGGCGGCTTCCTCATTCTCAGCTATGGCGTACTCCACGCCTACCACACCACACGCTCTTTCTCGCTAGTCTTCGGCCATGAGGAATTGATCAACGCACTGCGTGCCGCAAAGCGCCGTGCCGATGAAGCTGTGGGCCGCTTGCGTGCAGCCAATGAGGATCTGGCACGGCTGGCCGCGACCGATCCGCTTACTGGAGTCGCCAACCGCCGCCACTTCATTGCCCGCAGCGAGTCGGAATTGACCCGCAGCAAACGCAGCGGCATGCCGCTCAGCTTGCTCGCCCTCGACCTCGATCACTTCAAGCGCATCAACGACAGCTTCGGGCATGAGACCGGTGACCGTGTGCTGCAGCACTTCTGCGATACCGTCGGCAGCATCCTGCGCCCGAGCGATCTGCTGGGGCGCCTCGGTGGTGAGGAATTCATGGTCCTGCTGCCGGAAGCTGATGCCGGGGAAGCGATGCATGTCGCCGAGCGCATCCGTCATGCAGTCATATCGCGATCCACTGCCGCCGGCCTCCCGGAAATCACCACCAGCATCGGCATCGCCTGCTGCAGGCGCGACGAAGATTCTCTGAATGAGCTCTTCCGGATCGCAGACGACCGCCTCTATCGCGCCAAGCATCTCGGAAGAAACAGGGTCGTCGGTACCGAAGAAACGTCTGCTCCCGAAAGCAGCATGCAGACAGCGCCCTGAGCGCCTCGTTCGCAGTGTGCACAGCTGCCGACGCCTCCTCGCCACCGCCCCCCCTTCTCCGCCCCCACCGCCCATGAACTTCCTCGCCCACGCCCTGCTTGCCGGCGACGAACCGGCGCTGATCGTCGGTGGCGTCGTCGGCGACTGGATCAAGGGGCCGCTGCCCGGTTCACTGCCGGCCGACCTGGCGCGGGGCGTTGCCCTGCATCGCGCTATCGACACCTTCGCCGAATCGCATGCCGGCTTCTGCAGCAGCCGCAACCGCGTCTCGCCAGCGCGCCGCCGCTACGCCGGCGTCCTCGTCGACATCTACTACGACCACCTGCTCGCCCGTGACTGGGATCGCCACCACGACGCGCCGCTCAACACCTACTGCAGCAGGGTCTATCGACTGGTCGCCAGCCGCCTCGATGCGCTGCCCGAAGCGTCGCGACCGGCACTGATGCTGATGGCCGAAGAAGACTGGCTGCAAAGCTATACCACGATCGACGGTATCGCCGATGTCCTGCTGCGCATGTCGCGGCGGGCGAAAAGCCCCAACCCGCTGGCTGGCGGAGAGGCGGAGTTGTTGGCGGACGCAGCGGGGTTTGCCGAGGATTTCGAGCACTGGCTACGGGATGCGCGGCAATTTGTTGACGGGAAACCGGTGCCAGCGAATTTCGGCCTTTGCTGACGGTGGGAGTGTCCAAAAATATTTCATCCAGCTGCGAGCTGCCGTGGAGTAGTCTGATCCGGATCACCGGGAATGGTGATGCATCGCCAGGCCTTATTCGCCCCCTCAGTTACAGGAGACATCATGAGCGCGATCAAATTACTCGGTATTGCCGGCAGCCTGCGCCAGGCATCCACCAATCGTGGCCTGTTGCGTGCAGCGCAGGCCAATCTTCCGGCCGAAGCGACGATGGAAATCGCCGACCTGACGGATATCCCCTTCTACAACCAGGACATCGCCGACAAGCCCGCAAGTGTCAGCCGGGTTCTGGCGCAAATCGGCGCGGCCGACGCCCTGGTACTGGCTGCCACGGAATACAACTACTCGATGGCACCTGCCTTGAAGAACATTCTCGACTGGGCGTCGCGCGAGCCAAATAACGCCCTGCTCGCCGGCAAGCCTGTCGCCATCATGGGTGCGGCCGGCGGCATGGGCTCGTCCCGGGCGCAGTACCATCTACGGCAGGTTTGCGTATTCCTCGAACTTCAGCCGCTGAACAAGCCGGAAGTCTTTGCCAATGCCTTTGCCGGCGGCTTCGATGCAGAGGGCAAGCTGACCGATGCCAAGCTCACCCAACTGGTCACCGAACAGATTCATGTGCTGCTTTCCCGAGTAAAAACCACTCGCGCTTGACCCAACCCACCCCCTGCGGCGAAAATCCGCACTCCATTTCGGTTCAACGAAACGGAACACGGTGCGAATCCGTGGCGGGCCCGCCGCTGTAACCGGGGACGAACGCTGTTAGGCCGCGAGGCCAACCACTGACGGAGACCACTCCGGCGGGAAGGTGCAGCGCTTCGGCTGATCCGGAAGCCAGAAGACGTGTTGAACCGAGACGGAGCCAAGGCAAGGGCTCCGGCTGACCGCATGCGAAAAGCGTGCGGTCAGCCGGAGCCCTTTTTGTTTTTCTACTTTCTGATTCGAGGAAACGATCATGACGCAAACCATTCAAGCGCAACAACCGGCCCAGGCTCAAACCAACACCGCCAAGCCGGAGACAGCGGGCGTGGCCCCGACCATCGCCATCCGCAAGAGCTGCAACCCGGACGGCATCGGCCTTTCGCACTACGTGCTGATGGACAAGAAGGCGGCCAAGTAAACATGACTGTTGCCGCAACCATGAGCCGGGTCGCTGCCAGCGGCCCGGCGCTGATTCCCGTGGATATCGGTCACGCCGTCTATGCGGCGGTGACCGACCCGGATACCGCCTTCTGGGCGCTGGTGGACAAGACCCGCGTCGCCGAGTCGCTGACCGGCGGCCCGCTGCTGGAGGCCTATGGCAAGGAATACGACCGCCTGAAGCGCGAGCTCCATGCATTGCGTTTCGAACTGAAGCCTTCCGGCGTTTACCTGAACCCGACCGAGCGCTGCAACCTCAACTGCACCTACTGCTACCTGCCGGGCGAACAGCGCAGCGGCGGCACGCACATGCCGCAGAAGACGCTGGTCGATTCGCTGGGCGCGCTGCACACCTACTTCCGTTCGGTGATGGGCGATACGGACAGGAAACCGCGCGCCATCTTCCACGGTGCCGAACCGCTGATGAACCGCGACGCGGTCTTTGCCGCCATCGACCAATACGCCGATGACTTCGCCTTCGGTGTGCAGACCAACGGCACCCTGCTCGATGACGCGGCGATCGAGTTCCTGACCTCACGCAACGTCAGCATCGGCCTCTCGCTCGACGGCCCGGCAGCCAACATCACCGACGCCACGCGCCTCACCTGGGGCGGCAAGAGCGTGCACGACAAAGTGCTGCGGGCGATGGAGAAGCTGCGCGGCTACGGCTCGTGGAGCGTGATCACCACCTGCAGCACGGAGAACCTGCCGTATCTGACGCGCATGGTCGAGCT
>JBAYVG010000049.1:0-23109 GCA_041674785.1 Rhodocyclaceae bacterium | reverse complement strand
TCGCCGCCTACCAGTTCCAGAAGTACGGTTTGCTGGAGGGCACGGTGGAGCATGTGAGTATCGACGCCGCCGATGCCAACACGGCCACCGGTGCCGGCCCCAACGACAAGGCGACCGGCAAGAACCCGCCGCTGGTCTATAAGGCATTGGTGGCGCTCAAGGCCATGAAGCTGGAAATGGACGGTACCCCTTTTCCGCTCGCCGCCGGCATGCAGACCAGCGCCGAGATCATGCTCGGCACGCGCACGGTGGCGGAGTATCTGCTGTCGCCGGTGCGCAAGGCCTGGCATGAGGCGGGGCGGGAGCGGTAAGGTATATAAGGGAAGCGCTGATTAAGTCCGTCACACCGGCGAAGGCCGGTGTGACGAATTCATAGCGCTTCGGGCTTCATCAATATGGAGCGGTAGGGGGATCGAGGCAGACTCAGTGCAGGGTCGGTGGCGGCGGGGTGGCGCCATTGAACAGTTCGGCGATATTGGCGGCGCTGAAACGGTAGTCGCGGTTGCAGATGTCGTCGCGGATGACGACTTCGCCATGCTCGGAAAGAATGGCCTCGACTTCGCTGCGTCCCAGTTGCAGCAGCATGCCGCGCACCTTATCCCAGTCTTCCGGGCAGTGATAGGTGACCTCGCGCGCTTCATACAGCCGCTTGTCTTCTTCAGCGAAGAGCCGGGCCAGCAGCGTTTCCGGATCCAGTGTCAGCAGCTCATCCGGCTTGACGGTCGAAGCCAGGTGGGCAATGCGTGTCCAGCCGTCGGGGTCGCGGGTATCGGCTGACGGCAGTTTCTGCAGGAAGAGGCCGGCTACCGCCTCACCGTTGGCTGCGAGGAACAGCCGTGCCGGCAGCTGCTCGGACTGCGCCAGATAGTGCTCGAATACCTCGGCAATGCTGTCGCCTTCGAGCGGCACAAAGCTCTGGTAGGGCAGGTGCGCCTGCGGGTTGTCCAGTGTCAGCAGCAAGCGGCCGTCGCCGACCAGTTCCTGTAGCGGTGCGTCGGTAATGTCTGGGTCAAAGCGGGCCATGCCGCGAATCTTCAGATCCTGCGTGCAATCGAGAATCAGCGCCTTCAGCCGGCCGTGGCCGGAAAGCTGAAAGCTGAGGCGTCCCGGTTGCTTCAGGTTACTGCCGATGAGGGTCGCGGTGGCGGTCATTTCGCCAAGCAGGCGGGTGACGATCGCCGGATAGGCGCGGTCGGCCTGCATTGCCTGCCAGCTTGAACCGAGGCGAACCATGGCCCCCCGGATATCGAGGTCTTCAAGCAGGAAGCGCTGTACGAAGCTGTCGGAAGCCTGGTTGAGGTCGTTGGCCATGGTCGTCACTTTGACTTGGCGAGGGTTGCGTAGGTGGCTTCATCGAAACCGATGAGCAGGGCACTGCCGGTATCCAGCACCGGGCGCTTGATCAGGCTGGGTGTTTCGGCCATCAGGGCCAGCGCCTTCTTTTCATCAACATCGGCACGCTGTTCGTCGCTGAGCTTCTTCCACATCAGGCCGCGCGTGTTGAGCAGCTTCTGCCAGCCGGCACGGGCGTTCCAGTCGGGCAAGTGCGCGGCGGCGATACCGGCTTTCTTGTAGTCAATAAACTCGAAGTCAATGCCATGTGCTTCAAGCCAGGCCATGGCTTTCTTCATCGTGTCGCAGTTCTTGATGCCGTAGATACGGCAGCGGGATTCGGGCTGGCGGGAAGTCATTTTTATGCCGAGGACTGGGGGCGTGTAGGGGAGGCGATTTTATCAGGCCATTGCTCTCCCTGCTGTCGAAGGTGCTGGGCTGCAGGGTGTGTAGCGCCAATAGGTGCTCCGAAATGTGCATTTGTGCCGCAATGGCGGTGCGAGTGCTGCAGTACAATACGCCTTTCGGCATAGCCCACCCACGTCGATGACCCCGGCCGAATGTTTCGCCGCTAGCCGCACCGCACCACGCCGCCACTTGGCTCCCAGCCCCTCTGGTTGCAAGCGTGCCTTTCAGCTGTGCACTGGCTTTGCCCGGCTTCGGCACGCAGATCGCGCTTGTTTCGGTGCAGCGCTCTTCCCCAATTCGACTCCCATGCCGACAAGTGCAGCCTTTCTGGCGGACCTGCCAACCTAAATGCAGATAAAGCTCAGCAACCTTCCTATCGGCCAGCGCATTGGCCTGGCCCTGGCGATTCCCATTGGCGGCTTGCTGTTTCTGGCCGTCTGGATAATCGCCGGGTATTACCAGACGGCTCGCGACATGGACAAGTTGTACCGGATGGCGGAATTGGCTCCTGCCGTCAGTTCGCTGGTGCACGAGATGCAGCTGGAGCGCGGTATTTCGGCCGGTATGATCAGCTCTGCCGAAAAATCGGCGTTTGCCGAACGCCTGCCGGAGCGCTATGAGCAAACCGACAACCGCCGTGCCGAGCTGATGGTGGCGCTGGCGCGCTACGACGAGATGCCGGCAACCATGGAGCAGTCCACCCACTTGCAGCCGCGCATCGATGAGGCGCGGCAGAAGTTGCTTGAAATCGGTGCCGTACGCCGCGCCATCGCGGATCGAAGCATGTCGGTCAGTGCGGCCACAGGCTACTACACCGATGCCATATCCGGCTTGATCGGCATTGCCGAGGCCATGCTGCTGGCCGATGTCCCTCCCCAGTTAACCCGGAGCATTGCCGGTTATACCCGCCTGTTGCACCTCAAGGAGCGTACCGGCCAGGAGCGCGCCATCGGTTCGGTGGGGTTTGCCGCAAAGCGCTTCGATACCGTCAGCCATTTGCACTTTGCCGAGCACATCAACCTGCAGCGCGTCTATCTGCGCGAATTCCACTTCTACGCCACACCTGCACAGAGCGAGTTTTTTGAGCAGACGATGTATGGCCTTAATGAGGCAGAAGTCTGGCGGCTGCGCCGCATCGCGCTGAAGAGCCGCGATACCGGATCGACAGGAGGCGTTGACGCCCGCCACTGGTTCGACAGCATGACCATCAAGATCGACCTGCTCAAGGCCGTCGAGGATAAGTTGGCCGACGACCTGATTGCCCAGGTCACTGAACTGCAGCAGGCAGCCGAGCTGGCGGCCTGGCGCACAACACAGCTGGCGGTCATTCTGTTGGGGCTGGCGTTCCTGCTTGCCGCCGGCCTGGCGCGTGGCATTATTTTCCCGCTGCAGCGCATGACTTTTTCCATGAAACGGCTGGCCGCAGGTGACTCCAGCGCCGACATTGGCAACACGGATCGGCGCGATGAGATCGGTGCGCTGGCCAACGCCGCAACGGTTTTTCGTGAGAGCCTGGCGAAGGCGGCGCATGCCGAGGAAGAAATGAAGATCGCGGCTGCACTGCGCGTTCATCATCAGGCGCTCAGTGCAATTGCGCAGGGCGTGGTCATTACCGACAGTGAGCGGCGCATTACCTATGTCAATGAATCTTTCCGCCAGTTTTTCCGCATCGACAGCGGCCCGTTTCCGGGTGACCAGGCGCGCTTTCTGGATAGGGACAGGTCAGGGGACGATGGCTTCCTGAACGAGTTGGCACCAGCGTTTGCCGGCCAGTACTATCACGGCGAAATTTTCTGCAAGTGCCAGGACGGTTCGTCATTCTGGTGCGAAATTTCGGTAACGCCGGTGGCCGACGACACCGGACAGACAACGCATCTGGTCGGTGTGCTGCGTGACATCACGGAGAACCGCCGTGTCGAGCAGGAACTGCGGATTGCCGCGATTGCCTTCGAATCGCTGCACGGGATGATGGTGACCGACGCCAGGGGCATCATCCTGCGCGTCAACAAGGCCTTTAGCGACATGACCGGCTGGAGCGCCGAAGACGCCGTCGGGCAGAATCCCGGCATCCTCAAGTCGGGGCGGCATGATGCCGAATTCTATGCCGCCATGTGGCGTCAACTTGCCGTCACTGGCGCCTGGGAAGGGGAAATCTGGGACCGGCGCAAGAACGGTGAGATTTACCCGAAGTGGCAGACGATCTCTGCGGTGCGTGGCCCCTATGGCCATATCACCCATTATGTTGCGGCCTTTACCGACATCGGCGAGCGCAAGGAGGCGGAAAAGCGGATTCACGATCTGGCCTTCTTCGACCCGCTGACCGGGCTGCCCAACCGCCGCTTGCTCATCGATCGTCTGCAGCAGGGCCTCTCGGCCAGTGCCCGCAACCAGCAGCATGGCGCGCTGTTGTTCATCGACCTCGATAATTTCAAGAGTCTCAATGACACCCTGGGTCATGACATGGGTGATCTGCTGCTGTGCGAAGTCGCCCGGCGACTGGAGGCCTGTCTCCGCAGCAGTGATACGGTCGCCCGCCTCGGTGGCGACGAGTTTGTCGTGATGATGGAGGATCTTGGCGACAATTCGCTGCTGGCGGCTGCCGATGCCGAGACGGTTGGCTGCAAGATTCTGGAAGCGCTGAATCGGGATTACGACCTCAAGGGGAAGGTGCACCACAGCTCGCCAAGCATTGGTGTGACGCTGTTCCAGGGCGCCCAGGAGAACATCGACACGCTGCTGAAGCAGGCCGACCTGGCCATGTATCAGGCGAAGGCGGCGGGGCGCAATGCCATGCGCTTCTTCGACCCGGCGATGCAGACGGTGGTCACTGCGCGCTCGGCACTCGAGGACGATCTGCGCCTGGCGCTCAAGCATCGGCAATTCATCTTGCACTATCAGCCGCAGGTTGATGGCGAAGGGCGGATCACGGGCGCCGAGGCGTTGCTGCGCTGGCAGCACCCCGAGCGGGGTCTGGTACCACCGGCAGAATTCATCTGGTTGGCCGAGGAGAGCGGCCTGATCCTGCCGATCGGTGAATGGGTTCTTGAAACGGCATGTGCGCGGCTCGCGCAGTGGGGGGAGCACCCTGACACCGCCGGCCTCGACCTGGCGGTGAATGTCAGCGCACGCCAGTTCCGGCAGGCGGGTTTTGTCGATCAGGTGCTGGCGGCACTGGCCAGCAAGGGCGCCAATCCGCATCGTCTGAAGCTTGAATTGACGGAGAGTCTGCTGCTTGAGGATATCGAAGGTACGGTGCTCAAGATGACGACGCTGAAGGCCGTAGGTGTCAGGTTCTCTCTGGACGATTTTGGTACCGGCTATTCGTCGCTGGCCTATCTCAAGCGTTTGCCACTCGACCAGCTCAAGATCGACCGCTCCTTCGTTCGCGATGTCCTGACTGATCCCAACGACGCCACCATTGCCCGGACCATCGTCGCCCTTGGCCAGAGCCTCGGGCTGACAGTGATCGCCGAAGGTGTTGAAACGGAAGCGCAACGGGCTTTTCTGGCGTCCCACAATTGCCATGCCTATCAGGGTTTTCTGTTTGGCAGGCCTGAACCGGAATCAGGTTCAGGTTTTGGTCACAGCACCAGCACGCTTTAACCTGAAAACTCGGTTAACCACGAAGCGCACGAAGAAAAGAAAAAGTACTCGGGAAAACCATTGGCTCACTCGCGCTGGGTGAGTTGCGCCACCTGATCGAGCAATTGATCCTTAAAACCTCAGTTCAAACCGCGGCGACACGGCGGACACGGCGAAAATGCTTGGTTTACGGGTTTCCCGAGCGTCACCCATTGGGTGATACGTCAAAATAATGGAAGCCGTTGTTATTTCGCCGTGCTCGCCGTGTTCGCTGTGGTTAACTGCTTTTTCTAGGTTGATTCTCTTCGTGACCTTCGTGGTTGAAAAGCGGTTTTCAAGGGAGCACCGCCAGGAAGTTGGCGGTCTGCCCGCGTGCGCTTAGCTGCGCAGCTTGGCGAAGGCGTTGGCCATGGCGCCGGCGGGTGCCTGCTGCGGGCGTGAATCGCGGCGCTGTGAATCCTGCCCCGAGCGCTGCCCCGGACGACCGCCCTGAGCCGCTTCGCCGGGCCGCTTTGCCGTCGGCGTGTCCGACATGCGCATGGTCAGCGCCACCCGTTGCCGCTGCATATCCACTTCCAGCACCTTGACCTTGACGATGTCACCGGCCTTCACCACCTCGTGGGGGTCCTTGACGAATTTGTCAGCGAGTGCCGAGACGTGTACCAGACCATCCTGATGCACACCGATGTCGACGAAGGCACCGAAGTTGGCAACGTTGGTCACCACACCTTCCAGCATCATCCCCGGTTCCAGGTCGGAGAGTTTCTCGATGCCTTCGCGGAAGGTGGCGGCCTTGAACTCAGGGCGCGGATCGCGGCCCGGCTTTTCCAGTTCCTTGAGGATGTCCTGCACCGTTGGCAGGCCGAATTTCTCATCGACATACCTGGCAGCGTTAACCGCCTTGACGGCGCGCGAATCGCCGACCACTTCCTTGATCCCCTTCTTGATGTCGGCGAGGATGCGCTCGACCACCGGGTAGGCTTCCGGGTGCACGGCCGAGGCATCGAGCGGGTTGTCGCCGTTCATCACGCGCAGGAAGCCGGCGGCCTGTTCGAAGGTCTTGTCGCCGAGGCGGGGTACTGAGAGCAGGGCCTTGCGGTCGACAAAGGCCCCGTGCAGGTCGCGGTGCGAAACGATATTGGCGGCGAGGCTGGCATTGAGGCCGGAAATGCGGGTGAGCAGGGCGACGGAGGCGGTATTCACATCGACGCCGACGGCGTTCACGCAGTCCTCGACGATGGCATCCAGCGTCCGTGCCAGCTTGGTCTGCGACACGTCGTGCTGGTACTGGCCGACACCGATGGCCTTGGGTTCGATCTTGACCAGCTCGGCCAGCGGGTCCTGCAGGCGGCGGGCAATGGAGACGGCACCGCGCAGGCTGACGTCCAGCTGCGGGAATTCCTTGGCCGCGAACTCGGAGGCGGAATAGACCGAGGCACCAGCTTCCGAGACCATGATCTTGGTCAGCTTCATTGCCGGGTAGCGCTTCATCAGGTCGGCCACCAGTTTGTCGGTCTCTCGCGAGGCGGTGCCGTTGCCGATGCTGACCAGCTCCACCTGATGCTTGGCACACAGGGCAGCCAGCACATGCAGCGAACCTTCCCAGTCGCAGCGCGGCTCGTGCGGGTAAATGGTGGCGGTATCGAGCAGCTTGCCGGTGCGGTCGACGACAGCGATCTTGCAGCCGGTGCGGATGCCGGGGTCGAGGCCCAATACGGCACGCGGGCCGGCCGGGGCTGCCAGCAGCAGGTCCTTGAGGTTGCGGCCGAAGACGCGGATGGCTTCTTCCTCGGCGCGCTCGCGCAGGGCGTTCATCAGCTCCAGTTCGAGGTGCATGAAGACCTTGATCTTCCAGGTCCAGCGCACCGTGTCGGAGAGCCATTTGTCGGCCGGGCGGCCCTGGTCCTTGATGCCGAAACGGGCGGCAATGCGGGCTTCGCAAGGGTTGTGGCCAATCGGCTTGTTGTCCTGGTTCAGCTCGGAATCGAGCACCAGCGAAACCTGCAGCATGCTCTCGTTGCGGCCGCGGAAGAGGGCCAGCGCGCGGTGCGAGGGGATGTCAGCCAGGGGTTCGGAATAGTTGAAGTAGTCGCGGAACTTGGCACCCTCATTCTCCTTGCCTTCGGCCACCACCGATTTCACGACGCCGTGTTCTTCAAGGTATTCGCGCAGCTTGCCGAGCAGTTCGGCATCTTCGGCGAATTGCTCCATCAGGATCTGGCGCGCGCCGTCGAGGACAGCCTTGGTATCGGCAAAGCCGGCCTCGGCGTTGAAATACTTGGCGGCCTCGGCTTCCGGTACCAGTGTCGGGTTGTTCAAGAGCGCTTCGGCCAGCGGCGCGATGCCGGCTTCGCGGGCGATCTGGGCCTTGGTGCGGCGTTTCTGCTTGTAGGGCAGGTAGAGGTCTTCGAGGCGCTGCTTGGTTTCGGCGTGCAGGATTTCGGCCTGCAGTTCGGGCGTCATTTTTCCCTGTTCCTCGATCGAGGCCAGGATGGCGCCGCGCCGGTCTTCCATCTCGCGCAGATAGGTCAGGCGCTCTTCCAGATTGCGCAGTTGGGTGTCGTCGAGATTGTCGGTCACCTCCTTGCGGTAGCGGGCGATGAAGGGCACGGTGGCGCCTTCATCGAGCAGGGCAATGGTGGCGATGACTTGCGCCGGGCGGACGGAGAGTTCAGTGGCAATACGGTGTGCGATCGGTGGCAGCATGCGAGGCGAGGCTTTGCGGGAAAGGGGCGAACTATGCAGAAACAGGGGGGAAAACTCAAGCGGTACGGTACCGCCCGGGCAAGGGGTTTATTCGCGGGCTCGGCACCAGGCTAGGAAAGCTGCCGAGTCGACCGGGCGGGAATAGAGAAAACCCTGAGCCAGCGGGCAGCCAAGGTTCATCAGCAACTGCGCCTGCTCCTCGGTCTCTATGCCCTCGGCGATCACTGACAAACCGAGTGACTGGCCGAGGCGGATGATGGTCTGGGCAATACTGGCCCCAGAGCCTCTATGCGCGTCGAGATCGCGCACGAAGGTACGGTCGATCTTCAGGCGGTCGATCGGCAGGCGGTGCAGATAGGCTAATGAGGAGAAGCCGGTGCCGAAGTCGTCAATGGCGATATGAATGCCCATGGCTTTGAGCTCGGCAAGAATCGAAATCACCGTCTCGGCTTCCATCATGGCCACACTCTCGGTGATTTCAAGCTCGATCCGGTCTGGTGCAATGCCGGTTTCCGTGAGTGCTGTCCGTACCCGCTGGAGGAACATGGGGTCGCGGAACTGGACGAGGGAGACATTGATGGCCATGCGCACGCCGGTGAGGCCTTGGGCATCCCAGACCTTGAGCTCGTTGACGGCGGTATGGAAGACCCAGGCGCCGAGGTCGACGATCAGGCCCGAATATTCAGCGAGTGAAATGAAGAGGTCGGGGCGGATGAACTGGCCATCGTGACCGCGCCAGCGGATCAGGGCTTCGGCACCGACAATCTTGCCGCTGACCAGGTCGATCTGTGGCTGGTAGTGCAGTTCCAGCCCGTGCTGGTGAATGACGGCCAGCCTCAGGTCGTGCAGCAGATCGAGGCGGTTGCGCGTGGCCGCTGCCATGTCGGCGGTGTAATAGTGCCAGCGGCCGCGATCGCCGTTCTTGGAGCGGTTGAGGGCAATGTTCGTGGCCTTGAGCAGGTCAATGCCGTCGCCGCCGCCGGCGCTGTCGAGTTGCGTCAAGCCGAGCGTGGCCTTGACCGGCAGGGAATACTCGCCGACCGAGAAAGGTTGCGTGAACTGTTCGAGGAGTCGGCGCGGGTCGAGCGCATCGTCCGGGCCGAGCAGGCCAAAGACGTCGCCGCCGACCCGGGCCAGGACCATTTCCTGGGACACCGTTCCCGCCAGCCGTTGGCCGACGGACAGCAGCAGCTGATCACCTTTCTGGTGGCCAAGCGCATCGTTCAATTCGGAAAAATGGTCGATGTCGATCAGCGCCATGGTCCAGCCGGTGACGCCGGTGCGCAGATGTTCATCGATGCGGGCAACAAAGCCGGCGCGGTTGGCGAGACCGGTCAGACTGTCGGTATAGGCGGAAAAACTGAGGTCGGAAATCAGCCCGGCGTTTTTCAGGCCGACACCGATGTTGACGCAGAACACGTCGAGCATTTGCTGTGCATTCGCCGATAGCCCGGCCTCTGTTGCCAGATAGAGCACGGCGTTGTGGACGCCGTCGCCGGCGACGTAGAAGGCGGTGTCGCAGCCTTCGATGACGCTCTTTCTTTCTGAAAATGCCTGTTCGACACGGGCGGTGGCGATACCGCAATCAGCGAGTGGTTTGCCGAGAAGGTTGGTGAAGGTGCCGGTTGCACCGACGATGAAACGCTGCTGCTCGCTGCGGACGTTACCAAACCCGGTCTTGCGTGTGCAGAGGAAAGCGCTGGCGGTATTGCCGGCAAGTGCGACGGCGCTGGTCAGCGCGGCAGCGGCAAAGCTCTCCAGATCACGGTGGGAAAACAGGTCGGCCGCTGAATCGACAATCATCGACAGCCCCTTGCGGGCCGCCATGATGGTCTTCAACTGGTCGTACGAACGCACCGCTGTAGTCAGCGTTGTCAACAAGCGGACGCGGGTGAGTTCCGACTTGGTCTTGTAGTCGTTGATGTCGTATTCACGGATGACGCGCATCTCGGGAGCGTAGCCCGGCTGGCCGGTGCGCAGGATGATGCGCATTGCCTTGCGGCCGAGATCGTGACGTATGCGCCGGACAAGATCGAGGCCGGCACTTTCATGTTCCATCACCACGTCGAGTACGGCGACCGCGATATCGTCGTCGGTCGCAATGGCAGTCAGTGCATCTTCGGCAGAGTAGGCATGAACAAAATGGAGCGGCTGACCATCGATGCGGATATCGCGCAGGGCGAATACGGTGGCGTGATGTACTTCGGCATCGTCATCGACGATCAGGATCCGCCACGGGCGATCGCTTTCCTGCTCCGCATCGACAAGCTTGTGCGAGAGGTCGTCGATGATGTTCAGTTCGTCGTTGTACGGGGCGTTGGCCATGGTGGTGTCGTGCTATCGCGCTGTTTTGCTATCGTTGTTGTGGTCGTTGCCAGGAGCACACAGGGGCATTGTAAGCATAAACGTCGTTCCTGCGCCAAGGCGGCTTTCGACGGATATCTTGCCGCCAAGAATTCGGCTGACGATGTTGTAAACAATGTGCAGGCCCAAACCGCTGCCACCTTTTCCGAGCTTGGTCGTAAAGAAGGGGTCAAAGATGCGGCGCAGATCCTCCTCGGCGATGCCGATGCCATCATCGCTGGCGGCCAGGGTCACGAGCCCGTTTTCCGGAGGGGCGGCACGGAGCGTGATCGTTCCGGCATTGCGGCCGTCAAAGGCATGCAGGAGTGCGTTGGTCACGAAATTGGTGATGACCTGTCCGAAGGCGCCGGGAAAACTGTCGAGGATTACGCCTTCAGGGATGTCGAGTGTGACGGTGTAGGGGGTCTTGCGAATGGTTGGTGACAGGGTGGTGATGACTTCAACAACCACTTCGCGCAGGTCGAAGCGTCGCCGCTGGTCGCTGGTCTGGTCAACAGCGACCTGTTTGAAGCTGGCGACCAGATTGCGAGCCTGGCTCAGGCTGCGCAAGAGGAGGTCGCTGGCGGTCTGGGCAGCCTCCAGATAGGTGTTGAGCGAGGATCTTTTCAGCGAGCCGTCGGCCACCATTTCCCGGAAATCGACGGTTTTTTCGTGCAGGGTACTGGCCACCATGACGCTGTTGCCAATCGGTGTGTTGAGTTCATGGGCGACGCCAGCGACCAGGGCGCCCAGCGCTGCCAGTTTTTCAGCACGAATCAGCTCATCCTGGGCGTGGCGCAGTTCGTCGGTTCTGGCCTCGACGCGTTCCTCAAGCTCGACGTTGAGTGCCGCCATGCGTTCCTCGAGTTCATGCCGGGGGGTGATGTCGGTAATGCTCCACAGATAACACTGGCGACCGCCGATATCGAACAAGCGCCCGGAGTTGAGGGCGTAAAGAAGGCTGCCATCGGCGCGGCGGTAGCGGCATTCGAAGCGGTCGATTTCGCCGCCGTTTTCGGCCAATGCGTTGTAGAGCGCGGCACGGTCATTGGTATCCGCCCACAGGCCAAATTCGAGTGAGGTCTTGCCGATGATCTGCTCACGGGTATAGCCCAGCAGCGTCTGCCAGGCTAGATTCAAATCGACGATCCTGCCGGTTTCGGCGTCAGTGATGACCAGCGAGGCCGGTGAGTAATGGATGATGCGGTAAAGACTCTCTTCGCTCTGGCGCAGGACTTCCTCAGCACGTTTCTGGGCGGTGACATCGCGGACGACGCCCAGCAGCAACTGCATTTCGCCGACTTCGATGATCGAGGCGTTGAGCACGCATTCAAGAGGGACCCCCGAACTTGTTCCGAGCAGCATCGGATACTCGCGCAGATAGCCTTCGCGTCGGAGTTGTTCGATGGCCTTTTGACGGCACTCGGGCGTTACCCAGATTCCCAGATCGCTGGAAGTTCGCCCGATTGCGTAGTCCCGACTCCAGCCGGTTGTCCGCTCGAAGGCTTCGTTGACGTCGATGATTTCACCGGTATCGAGGCGGCTGATCGTGATGTAGTCGAGACTGGCGTGGAATGCGCCGGAGAAGCGGGCTTCGGAAGCGCGTAGTGCCTGTTCCGCCTCCTTCAGCGGGGTGATGTCGCGGCCCTCGGGGATCAACATGCGAACCTTGCCGGAGCTGTCAAGAACGGGCTTGAGCGAGAAGTCGACGTAATGACGAACACCCCGGTGGTCGATGTGCGTGGTTTCGAAGCGGACCAGTTCGCCAGTGGCAGCAAGACGGATGGCGTTCGTCAGTTTTTCCCTGGCCTCCGGCTCCCGCCACCAGGGCGTCTCCACAAACGGCTTGCCGATGACTTCCTCCGGTGCGATGCCGGCAAAGCTCAGTGCGGTCCGGTTGGCATCGAGAAGGATGCCGTCGGTATCCATCAGGCCAATGAACTGGAATGCCTGATCGAAGGTGGCGCGGAACTTCTCTTCGTTGCGCCGTAAGGCTTCCTCGGCGTTCTTGCGGGCGGTGATATCTTCCACCGTCGCGATGAAGCCACGGAATTCACCGGCTACCGAGTGGATCGGCACAATGTGTGCATTGCCCCAGAGGGTGGCGCCAGTACTGGTCACCACGCGGCGTTCCATGCTGAAACCGGTGTGCGAGGCCAGCGCATCCTGCCATTGCTGACGCATTGGCTCGCGGTCGTCCGGGTGCAGGTGCGTGATCCAGGCGCCGGAGCGGACTTCCTCCGGCGTTGAATCGACCAGCGTCAGATAGCGCGGATTGCAATAGACGAAATTGGCGGCCGTGTCGGTCACGACGACACCCAACTCTGAACTTTCCGAAATCGCCCGGAAGCGCTCGGAATACTCCTGCAATTCCTGCTGCAACCGGTGACTGTCGGAGAGGTCGATAGCGATCCGGTAGATTTCGGGGTCACCGGCCAGATTGTTGATCAGAACTTGCGTCGAATAGACCGAGAGCTGCCTGCCGTCCTTGCGCCTTGCCGTGGATTCCCCCGGCTCCGGAGCACGGTGGCCGGCGATGCAGGCAGCGAGATGACGACGGAAGCTTTCTGCATCATTGCTGTCGATGACCAGATCTTCGATCTTCTGGCCCAGCGCTTCTTTCTTGCTGTAGCCGTAGAACTGTTCGCTGGCGTGATTCCAGTAGATGACGTTGCGCTCGGGGTCGTAGCCCTGGACAGCGATGCCGGACACCGACTCAAAAATGCTGCGAAAGCGCAGCTCGCTGGCTAGCAGGTTGCGTTCTGACGCCTTGCGTTCGCTGACGTCACTGAAGGAAAGAATGGCCGCGTAGGGCTGTGTTTCACCAGCATGAAGCAGCGGGTGGGCGTTGATCGACAGCCACCGGGTGTGGCCGTCGCCGCGTACCATCCGGTAGGTTTCTGCCGAACACGTGGAACCGTTCCGGAGTGTCCGGTAAAGCGGGTAATCGGTTTCCGCGAGGGCGCTGCCGTCTTCGTGAAAAAGGCGGTGTTGGTGTTCCCGGATCGACTGGCCGAGCAGGTTCTCAAGCGGCACGTCGAGCATTCGCGAGGCAGCGGGATTGGCGGTTATCACCCGATCATCGCGGCCGACCACGGCAATTCCTTCATCCAGTTCATCGACCAGCGTCTGATAGCGGTATTCAGCTTCCCGGCGCTCGGCTATTTCATGCTGCAGGCGGTCAGCAGTGCCTGAAAGCTCGAACTGCTGACGGCGCAGGGTGAGAATGAGCATGGCAATACCCATGCACAGCATCAGCGTCGCGGCGAGTGAAAATCCGATCGGCGCGAACCATTCAACGGTGCGCAGGAAGGGGTAGTCGAGGTAGTGCAGCCCGAGCAGACCGAAGAGGATGCCGAGGCCGCGATAGCCCACGCCATTCAGTGAACGGGCAAGATGAAAGAGACTTGCTGCGGCCTGCAGCATGACGCCTGCTGCGATGGCATAGAGGGGGATCGTTCGTGCCTGGAAGGGCAGTTCAAGTGCCGCTGCGGCCAAGTTCCAGATCAGTGTTGCCAGCAGCACGCCAGAGAGCAGCCGATAGTGGCTGTTGCGGCCGATCAGTGCGCAGGTGCCGAGCCAGATGAACAGCGTGACGAATGCGAACAGCACATCGGTGACGAACCAGAGTACGCTTGCGCCCATGGAGACGCCAAGCTGGGCGCCCAGACGCAGGCTCTGTGCAACAAAGGCAAGGCACCAGAACAGCAGGGTACGGCGGGAAGAATCGATTTGCCACAGATAGCCAAGCGTGGCCGCGAGGATCACTGAGCTGCCCAGCGCCCCAAGGATGGCTGTCTGCAAGGAAAACTCGAAGCTCATTTATACTTGGACGCTGATCGCACCCCGAGTTGAATTGGCTCTCATTGTGCACCAATCGACTCTCTTTTACAGAACTTCCACTGGAGACAAGCAGATGAAAATCGACATTGAGCAATTTGGCCTGAAGGACGTGGAAGTGAGTCCCGATGCAGTGTTCACCTTTCCGCAAGGACTGGCCGGCTTCGAGCAGAACACGCGCTATTCGCTGTTTCACGAAGAAGGCAAGCCGACCGTCTTCCTGTTGCAATCTCTGGAGGACCCGGATCTCGCATTTTCCGTCGTGCCCCCGGAATTGCTCGACATCGAATATGACATCGAATTGTCCGAGGATGACTGCAAGCTGATTGACCTCCAGGACCCGAAAGAGGTTGTGGTGGTGGTGGTCGTCTATCGCGAAGCGGCAACGGATGCCGGTGGCAGCAAGATCGCTGCCAGTGCGCGTTCGCCGTTGGTGCTCAACCCACGTAGCCGACTCGGCATGCAGAAGATTCTGCGCGACGTTCACCCCAGCCTGATCTACCGTGGCAGCTGATCTAGTCGCCGGCTAATGAGAATAAGCAAACCACCAAGACACCTAGCGTCGGGTGGGGGCTGTCGGGTACGGTTGCGGCGTACCGCTCATGCGGGCTGCAGCGTTTCCCGATAGCGGCGGGCGTTGTCCACATAGTGGGCAGCACTGCCCAGCAGTCGCGCCACGTCTTCGTCGCTCAACTCCCGCACCACCTTGCCGGGTGAGCCGACGATCAGCACCCGATCTGGGTAGGTCTTGCCTTCCGGAATGAGGGTATTGGCGCCGACGATCGAGTGTCTGCCGATCACCGCCCGGTTGAGGACGATCGAGCCGATGCCGATCAGCGAGCCATCGCCGACGGTGCAGCCATGCAGCATGACGAGATGGCCAACGGTGACATTCCTGCCGATGTGCATCGGCACGCCTTCGTCGGTGTGCAGTACCGAACCGTCCTGAATATTGCTGTTCTCGCCAATGTGGATCGGGTCGTTGTCACCGCGCAGCACTGCGTTCCACCAGATCGAGGCGTTGGCGGCGAGGTGAACGTCACCGATCACTGTGGCGTTGGCGGCGATCCAGGCGGAAGGGTCGATTTGCGGCCGCTTGCTGCCGATCAGATAGATGGACATGGGGGTTTCCTCAGTTGCGTGGTTCTGTGTGTCGCTCAGGCGGGCAATAGCAGGTGAAAATCGTTGTGGGTGTTGCCTTCAAGGCGCTGGCCAAGCTTCAGTCGAAGCTTGGTGCCGGCCACTGGATAACTGATTTCAATATCTTCCGGCACGCTGCCCGGGGCTGAGAGCAGCCCGGCTGCATTGTTGAAAGCGGGCAGGCGAGGCAAGAGAACGGCCTTGGCCCGTGCCATGCCAGCGCGCACCGGCAGGTCGACCACCAGCGCACGCGGCGCCAGGTTCTGCAACCCCAGTTCGAAGCGCGTCTGACCGGCATTGCTGACGCGGCGGACGAGGCAGATCTGGACCTGGCTGCTTTCGCGTGGACGGATCCCGACAACGTCGCCGACTTCAACATTGCCGATATCGCCGCGCAGGTAGCGGATACCGTAGCCGTCCGGGCTTTCGTCGACCAATGCCCATTCGCTGACCGCAGGGCTGCTGATTCCTCGTCGCTCGGTGTCGCTGTTGCGTCGCCGGAAAGCGCCGCCGGCGAGGAACAGGCTGACATCGAGCAGGCCGACGACGAGGTCGGCGCGGGGTTTAAAGCGCATGCGCGAGAAGCGGCGTGTCGGTTGCGCCCCCCACATCGCCGCCAACGTGCGCAGCATTGACAGTGGCGCATGCGGCAGCAGCCAGGTGTGCGGCATGTCAAGGCGGGCCTTGGCGCCGATATCGCTACGCAAGGTTGCGGCAAGGTTGGTGCAGTCGAGGTAGAGGTGGTCAGCGGTACCGGCCAGCCGCGTACGGACCAATGGTTTTCCCGGTCCGGTTTCGCCGGGTGCGACGACAAAAAGCGGCGTGTCGGCACGGGCATCCTTGAGTGATTCCGGATGGCGCAGGTGGATTAGCCCGGCTCCCTGCTCCGCACATTCCTGCAGCACCTGCAGTTCTGTACGGGAAAATTTTCCTGGCTCGGCGTAGGCTACCAGCAGCGTCGAGAAATAGAGTTGCTCGATCGCGATGCCGGTCCGTGGCGTGCCCAGCAAGCCCAGGCGTCCAGCCATGCGATAGAGCTCATGCAGTTGCTGCCACGAACCGGAGGAGGGGGTGGCATAGGCACGGTAAGCCAGCAACTGGCGCCGGCGCAGTGCGAGGATGGCGCGTTGTGTCGAATGCTGCGCCAGTTGAATCAAGCCGCCTGCCAGACGTCGCGATTCGATGGTGGCGACGACGGCACCATAGGCCGTCGCCAGTCCTTTGAGCAGGTTGTCGGTAGCCAGCGCCTTGGTCTGGGCGGGTGTGGAAAACGGCAATGACGAGGCTTCGATGTCGCGTTCAAGCGGTGGCAAGAGGTCGTGGGCGATTTCGTCGAAGGCATCGAGCAGCTTCACGCGCATGTGCAGGTTGCTCTGGGCGGCGACCATTGGGCCGAGGCGGTGCGCCAGTGAGGCCACGATTTCCTCGGTCGGTGCGTCGGCCATATGCTCCAGCCAGGCTTTCAGGGCCTGCGGCGTTTCGCTGCCACTGTCCTGGTTTTGTCGACCCAGCGGCAGCCAGTTGCGGAGAAAATCGAGTGGGGTGTCCATGGTGCTTGCCGTGCCGCGCTTCCGTTAGCCAGTTGATCCAAAAAACTGCAATTCAAACCACGAAGATCACGAAGGGCACGAAGAAATATAGGAAAAATCGGCTATACCATCCAACCTGGGGGGGGAGCAGAGCAATGCCCTGCCTTTCCTTTGTGATCTTCGTGCCCTTCGTGGTTAACCGATTTTTTCAAGCCAATTGGAATATTAGCACTGCCTTCACGCGATCAGCGGCGGTTCATCCATTGCCGCGATCTGCTCCTTCAGTTCCAGAATTCGCTCCTGCCAATAGTGCGCGCTGCCGAACCACGGGAACGCAGCCGGAAAGGCCGGGTCTTCCCAGCGCCGGGCGATCCAGGCGGCGTAGTGGATCAGGCGCAGGGTGCGCAAGGCTTCGATCAGATGCAGTTCGCGCCGGTCGAAGTCGGAGAAATCCTCGTAGCCGGCGATGACATCCTGCAATTGCAGCTGCATTTCCATGCGCTCACCGGAGAGCAGCATCCACAGATCCTGAATGGCCGGCCCCATGCGGCTATCGTCGAAATCGACAAAATGCGGGCCGTCGTCAGTCCATAGCACATTGCCGAGGTGGCAGTCGCCATGCAGGCGCAGCGTTTCGACCTTGCCGGCCCGTTCGAAGGCATGCCTGACGCTCGTCAGCGCCATGTCGATGGTGCCTTTCCAGGCAGTGAACAGCTCGGGTGGCACGGATTGGTGGGCAATCAGCCAGTCGCGTGGCTCCTCCCCGAAACTGGCGATATCCAGGGTTGGCCGCTCGGAAAATGGCGTCAGGCGGCCGATGGCGTGGATGCGGCCAAGGAAACGCCCCATCCATTCGCGCGTCTGCGGGTCGCCAAGCTCGGGTGCTCGCCCACCGTGCCGGGGAAACAGCGCCAGGCGAAACGCACCGTGCGTGGCCAGTGTGCCGCCGCAGGGGAGGGGCAGTGGCGGAACCACCGGGATCTCCGCTTCAGCGAGCTCGGTGAGGAATGCGTGTTCCTCAAGGATGGCCGCATCGGGCCAGCGTTCCGGGCGGTAAAATTTGGCGATCAGAGGCGGACCTTCTTCCATGCCCACCTGATAGACCCGGTTTTCGTAGCTGTTCAGTGTTAGCAGGCGACCGTCCGGATGCAGGCCGACGGACTCGATGGCGTCGAGGACATGGTCAGGGGTCAGGGTGGTGTAGGGGTGCAGGTTCATCGGGCGAGTATACTTGCGCCCATGCCACTCTTCGAATCTCTTTCCATCCTGCTGCTCGGGGCGCTCGCCTGGCTCTGGCATGACAGCCTGAAGGCCCGTGAAGCCGGTGTTCGTGAGGCGCGCAGCGCCTGTGCCGATGAAGACCTGCAGTTGCTCGACGACACCGTCGCCATCCACAGCCTGCGCTTTGCCCGCGACCATATCGGCCGGCTACGGCTGCAACGAACTTACGGTTTTGAATACAGCGATACCGGCGACAACCGCCGCCAGGGCAGTGTCACCTTGCTCGGGCAGGATGTCGTTCTGGTCAGCTTGCGTGCGCGCCTGACGCTGGTGGGCGAGGCGGGTGAGGTAGAAGGAAATCGCCATGAACACCATTGAAACCCTGCGCGATGCCATGCTGCACTTTCGTGATGAGCGCGACTGGCAGCAGTTCCATTCGCTCAGGAACCTGATTGTCTCGCTCAACCTGGAAGCCGGCGAGCTGCTGGAGCTGACGCAGTGGAAGAGCGACGCCGAGGTCGCTGCCCTGCCATCCGATCCGATCGGGCGCGAGGCGCTGTCGGATGAGTGTGCCGACGTTCTTCTCTACCTGTTGCTGGTGGCGGACGCCGCCGGCATCGATCTGCTCGATGCCGCGCGGCGCAAACTCGGCAAGAATGCCGAGAAATATCCGGTTGAGAAGTGCTTCGGTTCCTCCACGAAATACCACCGTCTTTAGATCAGGCGAGTCACCGCGTAGCTGGCCAGCGCCGGATAGCGCCAGCGCTCTATCCTGTCGGCCAGCAAGGCAGCGCAGCGCGCAGCGATGCGGCGTATCGGGGTGGTGCCGCAGCAGGGCGCCGCAGCGACAACCGACGGGCGCAAGGCCGAGACGACGATTTTCGGGGTGCTTTCCAGCCGCAGGCGTTGGCCGGCGAGAAGAATGATGTCGCCAGCAGTCCCTTCAGCGGTGATCCAGAGTTCCCCTGTGACGCATTCAAGGGCAAAACCATGGGGGTGCTCAAGCGCCATCAGTTCGCGTTGGCCGAGCGTGTAACGGGTCGATTCTGTCGTTGTACTCATGATATCCTCCATGCACGGAACGCATTCGAAGTGGTGTTTGCGTAATGCCGTATCGCCAATTTATGCCCTGAAGAATGGTCTTACAAACGGTCTTTGTGAATGCTACGCATGAGTAAAACGCATGAATAAGCCGATCGATGCGCGTGCCAGCGAAGCGAAGCGCCGTCTGCCGTCGCTCGACCCCTTGAAAGGCTTCGAGGCGGCTGCCCGGCATTTGAGTTTCACCCAGGCAGCTGCTGAACTGCATCTGACGCAGTCAGCGATCAGCCGGCAGATACAGACGCTGGAGGACCAGCTGGGCGTCAAGCTCTTCCAGCGCGAAGTGCGGCGGCTGAAGCTGACGCCGGCGGGTGAAACCCTCTATCGCGTGGTTGGTGAAATGCTCTCGCGCCTTGCCGATGTCTGCGCCGGTTTGCGGGCAACCCAGCGGCGGCCGCAGGTCAACATCACGGCTGTTGTCGGTATCGCCTCGCTGTGGCTGGTGCCTCGGCTGGCCGCTTTCCAGGCTGAACAGCCGGATGTCGACGTGCGGATTTCCGCCGACAACCGTCTGGTAGATATGGCACGCGAAGGGTTCGATCTGGGCTTGCGCTACCTCGCCACGGCCGAAGCGCCACCAAATGCGACGCTGCTTTTCGAGGAAGAGATGTTTCCGGTGGCTGCGCCGAAGCTCGCCGCCAGCCTGCCGGCGCGGGTGAGCGCTGAGGATTTCTCGCACATCGTCCTGCTCGCCTACGATGACGACCGAAACGCGCCGTGGCTTTCATGGGAGCCCTGGTTGCTGGGCCTTGGGCTGGCCGGTGCGCGGCCGAAAGCCGTGCTGCGCTTCAACCAGTACGATCAGTTGATTCGTGCCGCCGAAGAGGGGCAGGGGGTCGCGCTTGGGCGGGGGCCGCTGGTCGCCCGCTCAATTGCCGAGGGACGCCTGAAACCGCTGGCAGTTCGCCGCGAAAAAATGCCGGCGCGGGCGTATTACCTGGTTCGCAGCGATGGCCCGATGCGGCCCGAGGTCGAGCGCTTTGTTGCCTGGCTGCTGGATGAGGCAGAAAAAACCACGCACTCGATGCGTGGTGAGGAGCGTGCGCCGGTTCAGTCGGCCTGAGCACTGATCGCGAAGCCGGCACCGCCATCTTCGCCGAGCACTTCGACCAGCCACGGCATGACTTCGCGCAGCGTCTTTTCCAGCGTCCACGGTGGGTTGATGATGAACATGCCGCTGCCGGGCATGCCGAAAGTGCCGGGAGCTTGTTTTCTGACGGTCAGTGTCACGTTCAGCCATGGCTTACCGGACTGCGACGCCAGAGCCTTCAATTTTTCCGGCAGGGCCTTGGCTTCCGGTTTGGCGAGGATCGGGTACCACACGGCGTAGGTGCCGATGGCGAAGCGTTCCAGCGCCACTTCCAGCGTTTTTACTACGGTGCGGTATTCGGCAGCCATTTCATAGGCCGGGTCGATCAGCACCAGCGCACGGCGGGGCGGCGGCGGCAGCAACGCTTTCAGCCCGGCAAAACCATCGCCGTGGGTGACCATGGCGCGTCGGCCAGCGGCATGGAAATTGTCGGCCAGCAGCTTGATGTCGGTGGTGTGCAGTTCGAACAGACGCAGGCGATCTTCCGGTCGCAGCAATTGCCAGGCGATCCAGGGCGAACCGGGATAGGCGGTCAGTGTGCCCTTCGGGTTGATCGGGCGTATCTGGTCGACATAGGCGGCGACGGCCGGTGGTAGATCGCTGCGGTCCCACAGGCGGGAAATGCCGCCTTCGTGCTCCGCAAGCTTGGTGGCGTGGCCGACATCGAGCCCGTACAGGCCGGCCCCCGCATGCGTGTCGACGAACCAGAAGGGTTTTTCCTTCTGCTTCAGGTGGTCGATCAACTGCACCAATACGAGGTGCTTGAGGACGTCGGCGTGGTTGCCGGCGTGATAGGCGTGGCGATAACTGAGCATGGGCCGAATTGTACGGGTTCGCCCCGTTCTCCGCTAAACTCTCGCCTCCTTCATGCTCACCGTGGTTAGTATTTTTCCAGGATTCAAGCCCCCCGCATGACCCCACGCCAGCTGTTCGTCATTGTCTTCATCGAGGGTTTCTGTTCGCTCGGTGCCGAGGTGCTCGCACTGCGCCAGCTGATTCCGCACACCGGCAGCACTATTGTCGTGACAGCGCCGACTATCGGCTTTTTCCTGCTCGCCCTGGCGCTTGGCTATCACGCCGGAGCGCAGGTCGCAGCGGCTTATGTCGGCACCGTTTCCCGTAATTTCATTCTCTCGGCCTGCATTGCTGCGCTGGGTCTGGCGGGTAATACCGTCGATGCCATCTTTGCCTACTTCGGCTCACCGGTGGTCGGCTATCTGGTTTTCGTCGGCGGTGTCCTGTGTCCGCTTGCCTATCTGCTCGGACAGACCGTTCCAGTGCTGACCAATCTGATGAGACACGAGCGTGTCGGCGAGAAGAGCGGCTATGCACTTTTCCATTCCACGCTCGGCTCCTTCCTGAGCGCCGTGATTCTCTCGCTCCTCGTCATGCAGTGGCTGGGGGTCAGTGCTGCGGTGATGCTTGTTGCTGGCCTGTTGTTCATCGGCGCCCTGATCCTTCTCGGGCCGACGCCGCGTGCGCTGGCTATGGCGGGAGTGGGTTTGCTGCTGACCGTGATGCTCAATCAACGGCAGGGCGTCGTCGGCGAAACGGCCTACGCCACCTATTCGATAGCGGATGTTGCACTGGCCGATGCTGTGAATCCGCGCGCCTTCAAGGTCAACAACTCGCTTTCCTCGCTGATCGACGAAAACCAGCCGCCGCGCTATGCCAGCTACATCCGCCACATCCGGCGTCTGTTGCTCGATCAGCTGGGCTATCAGGATCGCGACATTCTGGTGCTCGGTGCCGGCGGCTTTACCCTGTCGCACGACGAGCCGCGCAACCGCTACACCTATGTCGATGTTGATCCAGAGATTCGGCAACTGGCGGAAACACACTTTCTCAAGGAGAAGGCGCTTGGGGAATTCATCGTTGATGACGCGCGCCACTTCGTCCGCGTCACCGAGCGTCGTTTTGACGCTATCGTCGTCGACGTCTATACGGCACAAAGCGCAATTCCGGCACACATGGTGACGCAGGAATTCTGGGTAAGCAGCAAGCGTGCGTTGAAACCGGAGGGGGTGATGGTCGCCAACCTGATTCTCGACGGGAAAATGGCGTCGCCCTATGCCCGCAATCTGCTGGCGACCATCGAGTCGGTCTATGGACGTTGTGGCATCGACCTCCTGCATCGCGGTCAGTCGGACAGCAATGTGGTCGTGAGCTGCTTTAACGGTAGCGTGCCGGCTCCTGCAGAAATCTATATCGATGAGAAAAATCGGGCGGATACCGATGTGCTCCGCTCCAATGGCTGATGCAGGTATCTCCTGTGCCAGCAGCGGGCAAAATTGGTCGTCGCCTGCATGCGCATTCCGGCACTTGTTTTCACATTGCGAAAAATAGCACAACGCGATGCAAGAAACCCCTGTAAAACCAATGTTGTAGCAATTTTGATCAATGTCAAAATTTTGTGAATTCTGAAAGAATAGAATACGCAACCTTTTGACTTGCGAGCGTGCTTGCTGCAGGTCGATGCAACGACAACCGGTGGATAAATGGGGAAAGTTTCGCGCCTCACTTGGCTTATTCTGCTTTCGCTCTGGATCGGGGTTGCCGCCGCTGCACCGACTGCTGGCGAACTCAAGATCTTTGTCACGGCAGCCTTCGTTTCCGAGAAGGGTTTGCCGGTATATCGCGAAATTGCCGACTATCTCGGCACAACGATCGGCCGCCGGATTTCAGTCGTGTCCGGCGCTTCCTACAGCGAAGCGGACATGCTGCTCGAACACGGCATCGTGCATGTCGGCTTTGTTTGCGGCCTGCCGTACGTTCACGAGTTCCACCGTGGCAAGTATTCGCTGCTGGCGATTCCCG
>JBAYVG010000048.1:0-23548 GCA_041674785.1 Rhodocyclaceae bacterium | reverse complement strand
TCGAGGTCAATGGCGAAGGCACGCACCCGCTCTACCGTTTCCTCAAGGAAGCAAAGCCAGGGCTGCTCGGCACCGAGGCGATCAAATGGAATTTCACGAAATTCCTGGTCGATCGCAACGGCAATGTGGTCGAACGCTACGCTCCGGCCAGCAAGCCTGAAGAACTGACGAAAGCCATTGAGTCCCTGCTCTGAACCGGCGCCCCTAAACAGAAAAGCCCGTCCGGTTGCGGACGGGCTTTTCTGTTTGGACTGACCCACTCAAGCAGCGTCGGGGGACGGTAGCACCACCTTGTTGTCGGTGCTGAACTGGTAGTCGTGGAAGATGTGCTCGGCGCTGAGAATCTGGTAGCTGCCATCCGGCCGCTGCACGGTGGTGTCCTTGAGGCGATAGGTCAGCTGACCACAGGTCCAGCAATCGAAGTTGCGCATGTGTGTGCACAGACAGGTCTTGTCCATCACCGACACCTTGCGCGCACCGGGATGTGCATCGACCTCGCGGTTGTACGCGGTGACATAGGCGCACTTGCCGGTGGAATCGAGCAGGTAGCCGTAGGCTTCGCAGTTCGGGCGGATACCGCTGCCAATGGCCGGGCTGTTCTTGAGCATGCGCATCGGATAGCCGGTCGGCGAAATCTGGTTGACCTCGATGTCGCCTTCGCTGGCCTTGAAATACTCCTGCTGAACCTTCTCCGGCAGACCGCATTCCTTGGCCACGGTAAAGCGTGTGGCCACCTGAACGGCCGCAGCGCCGTTTTCAAGGAAGCCGGTCGCATCGCTGCCAGTAAAGATGCCGCCGGCGGGAATCACCGGAATAGCCAGCTTTTCGTCACGCAGATACTGCAGCACTTCGGCAACAATCGTCGCCAGATCGTATTCGGCCCAGTCCAGGCCGAAACCGAGGTGGCCGCCGGCGAGCGGGCCTTCGACGACGATATAGTCAGGCAGGCGGCCGATGCGGCTATTCTTTTTCAGAAAAAGCTGCAGCGCACGTACGGAGGAAACGATGATGCCGAGCTTGGCATCACGGAAACGCGGGTGCTCCTCGATCAGCGCAAAGGAGCCCAGGTGCAGGCCGGCAGCCAGCGTAACGCCGTCGATGCCAGCATCCAGTGCAGCTGTCAGGCGCCGCCGCAGCGTCTCCTTCGGCGCATTCATCGTCAACTTTTCCATGCAGTTGATGAAGATCATGCCGCTGCCCTGCTTGCGGTCCATGGCGCTGCGGACGTGCAGGCGGGTCGCTTCCTCGACCGTATCCAGGTCAAACTGGACAACCGCCTTGTCGGTGTTTTCGACGTTGAATTTGTACTGCTTGAGCTTGTCCTTGACGAACTTGGTCTTGTAGCGCCGGTCGGAAACGGTATTGATCATTGCGTCGGAGATATGGCCGACACCGCCAAGGCGTGCAGCCTCAAGCGCCAGATCGGTTGTCGAAATATCTACGCCCATGCCGCCGATCATGATCGGCACGAGTTCGTGCTTGCCGAACTGCAAGCGGAAATCATCCACACGCTTCATCGTTTTCCTTCCGGGTCGTTGCCCGAGCGCAGCCCGAGGTTGGCGCGCGTCAAGACAAGCCGGTGATTTTACGCGAATGTTCCCCGCCGCGCTCGTTCGTTTCAACCGTTTCCTGCCACTGAATGCCATGCAGATACCGGGTTCAATCAAGGTATGACGGCAGCTAAACGTTATAATTTTGCTTTCTCGGTACGACGGCTTTCCGCCGTTGCAAGGAATCATCAATGCGCTTTGTCCAACACCCCCTCTGGCTGGTCGGCTTCCGCCCCTTTTTTACCCTCGCCTGCCTTTCCGGCATGAGCCTGCCTATTCTCTGGGCGCTGATGTTCACCGGTGTGCTGATAGCCCCGGCCTCGCCACTGTCGCCCAACCAGTGGCACGCCCACGAAATGTTCTTCGGCTTTGGCTGGGCCGTGATCGGCGGTTTCCTGCTGACCTCGACCAAGAACTGGGTGAACATCCGTGGCTATCACGGGCCAGCCCTGATGCTCCTCGTTGCCGCCTGGCTGCTCGAACGACTGGGCCTCTGGTTCGCCGGCAGCCTGCCGACAGCCCTCTTCCTGCTCAGCGCCAACCTGTTCCTGTGCACCATCGTCGCCATGCTGCTGTGGACGCTGATCGCCCACCGCAAGGATGACAGCTACCGCATCGACAACGCCTTCTTCCTCATCGCCCTGCCGCTTTTCATCATTGCCAAAAATCTGCTGCTCAACACCGACACCTTCGCCATCGGCTGGAGCATGACGCTGGGGCTCTTCCGCCTGGCCTTCCTGGTCATGCTCGAACGAACGCTGTCGCAGTTCATGAAGGGCGTCTTCCAGGTGACGATCCTGAGAAAACCGCCGCTGGACAACGCGATCAAGCTGCTGGCGCTGGCGCTGGTCTTTGAGAGCCTGCTGCCGCGCCCGCTATCGGGCGCCATCAGTCTGACACTGGCGTCGGCACTGCTTGGCCGATTCGTCTTCTGGAAACCGCTGGTAGCGATGAAGCGCATCGATATCGGCATCATGCACCTCGGCTACCTTGCCATCGTCGCCCAGCTGCTGCTCGATGGCTTTGGGCATTTCGCCACCCTGCACTGGATCGGCACGCTGCCGGTGCACATCTTCACCTTCGGCGTCATGGGCCTGATCATCCCGGCGATGATCATCCGCATTTCGAACGGCCACACCGGCCGCAAGGTGGTCTTCGACCGCCTCGACAAGCTGCTGCTGAAGATCATGATCGCCGGCTTCGTGCTGCGGGTGATCGCGCCGCAGTTCTGGCCGGAGGCCTACACCGTCTGGGTGCACGCGGCGGCCACCTGCTGGTTCATCTGCTTCGGACTGCTCGCCTGGCGCTACATTCCACGGCTGATGCAGCCAAGGGTGGATGGCAAGGAGCATTGATCCTTAAAGCCTCAATTCAAACCACGAAGCGCACGAAGAAATTCAGGCAAATAGACGAGGTGCCGGTAATCAGCCCGGAGGTGAGGGTGAAAACTGTTTTAACGTATTGTTTCTCTTCGTGAACTTCGTGCACTTCGTGGTTAACTGCTTTTTCCAGGTTGATCAAGCTTTCGGCGCCGGCCGGAACTGCAGGGCCTTGTACTCCAGAAATTCTTCCAGCCCGTACCTGCCCAACTCGCGGCCGTTGCCCGACTGCTTGTAGCCGCCGAAGGGCGCAGAGATGTTGAACGGGCCGCCGTTGATCTCGACCTGCCCGGTGCGCAGGCGGCGCGCCACCTGCTCCGCGTGTTCGTCCGTCGCCGACCAGACACCGCCAGCCAACCCGTAGGCCGTGCCGTTGGCAATGCGCACGGCGTCATCCTCGTCGGCGTAGGTGATGATGGACAGCACCGGCCCGAAGATTTCCTCCTGCGCAATCGTGCTCTCCGGTTTTACACGGCCGAAGACGGTCGGCGCCACGTAGTAGCCGCCGGCATCGACTCCCGGCGGGAAATCGGTACCACCGGTCAGCAATTCGGCCCCTTCGGCAATTCCCCTGGCAATGAATTCGCGCACACGCTGCTGCTGCATCTGCGAGGCCAGCGGCCCGAGTGTCGTTTCCGGCGCCAGCGGGTCGCCAACGCGATAGGCCTGGGCAGCTTCCACCGCCAGTCTGGCGGCTTCGTCATAACGCGATTCCGGCACCAGCAGGCGTGTCTGCGCCGTGCAGGTCTGGCCGGCGTTGAGGTAGCAGTTGCCGACCACGCTGCGAACGGCAAGGCTGAAATCGGCATCGTCGAGCACGATACCGGCCGACTTGCCGCCGAGTTCCAGCGTCACCCGCTTGACCGAGGCCGAGGCCAGTGCCGAAACGCGCTTGCCGGCCCCGGTCGAACCGGTGAAGGAAACCATGTCGACTTCCGGATGGGTGACCAGCGCTTCGCCGACCACCGGCCCGTAGCCGGTGACAAGATTGAAGACGCCGGCCGGCACGCCCACCTCGTGCATGATGTCGGCCAGCAGGAAGGCATTGAGCGGCGCCACTTCGGAAGGCTTGAGCACGACCGTGCAGCCGGCAGCCATGGCCGCCGCCACCTTCGCGGCGATCTGGTGCAGCGGGTAATTCCACGGGGTGATCGCAACCACCACGCCGACCGGTTCGCGCAGCACCTTGGAATTGACGACCCGTTCCTCGAACGGGAAATCGGCGAGCAAGCGGGCATACAAACCGAAGGAGGCAATCGGCGAGCCGACCTGCACGCGCTGCGAGAGTTTGTAGGGCATGCCCATTTCAAGGCTGATGACGCGGGCGATGTCGTCGCTGCGCGCCTTCAGCACCTCCTGAATTTTCTTCAGCAGCCCTGCCCGTTCGGTGGCCGGTGTTGCCGCCCAGGCGTCAAAGGCCCGGCGGGCTGCCTGTACGGCGACCTCGGCATCCTGTGCATTGCCTTCCGGAATGCTTGCCAGCAGGCTGCCGTCGGTCGGGCAGAACACTTCGATATGGCCTCGCCCCTGCGGTGCGACCCACTGGCCGTCGATATACAGTTCGTTTCGCTTGTGCATGATCATGTCGCTCATCAATGGTTGAAGTGGCGTCAGCGCCCTTCGCCGGTCAATTGGAAGGCGCCCCAGAAGAAGGGGTTCCCATATTTTTTCATCATCGCCAGTTGCGCCTCGCGCAATGCCGTGGCCTTGTCTTTTTTGCCCAGCCTTGAATAGAAGGCAAGCATGAGTTCCTTGGTCGACAGATCTTCGACGCTCCACAGCGATGAAACGATGCTGCGCGCGCCGGCAAACAGGAAGCCGCGCGTAAAGCCGACCACGTCGTCGCCGCTCGATACCCGCCCCAGCGCCGTCTCGCAGGCGGAAAGTACGACCAGCTCGGCATCGATGCCGAGCGAGTACAGCTCATCGACGGTCAGGCGTCCGTCGTTTTCCGTGTCGGCCGCCAGCAACAGCCCGGAGTGCATCGGCCTGGCTGCATCGAAGATGCCGTGCGAGGCGAAATGCAGGCGGTCGTACTGCTTGCCCTGGCGCTTGACCGAGGTTTCCGTCGCCGCCTTGCGCATCAGCAGGGTGGATTTTGGCGAATTGCGGGCGATAGCCTCGGCTTCTGCCTGCGCATGCGCCAGATCCAGTGCGGCATCCTTCAGGTCGGGGTTACCGAGCAGCAGGAGCTTTTCACCCTGTCCGCCTTTCGTTGAGAGAAAACGCATGACCGAGGCCGAGGGCAGCATGCGCAGGGTGTGGCGCTGGATCAGGTAGCCGTTGCCATCGTGCAGCACGGCAAAAGGCAGGTAGTGCAATGGCCCGTGGGCAACAATGACCAGTCGTTCACTCGTCAAGGCCGGCTGCAGCGGCAGGGTCAGGCGCCGGTAGAGCGCCTGCGCGGCCGGCAGGGGGTCGCCCTGGCCGGGGTTGGCCAGCAGCCGGTTGCGCAGGTCTTCGACGGCCTGATACAGGCCCTTGCCGTCGATGGGAAAGACCTTGACGCTATCGCGCTGGACGACAAAGGCAAACCATTTGTCTTCGCCGCCGAAATATTCCACCAGCGTTTCGTCCGCCGCCAGACGGGAACGGATATCGCGCAACTCCATCGTGGATACCGTCACCAGCGAGGCAATTTCGGGTGATGCCGCCTGCAGCTGGCTGCGCAGATCGTTCTTCAGGCCGCGCAACTGCATGCGGGAAGTTTCCGGCAGCGCCGAATCCTGCAGCGCCGGGTTGGCTTCAGCCTTGCTCAACTGGGCGATCAACCGGCCGGCCTCGGCCGACATCCGCTCGGCGGAGAATTGCTGCCGGGCCGCCAGCATGTCCACCAGCGCCCGGGCTTTGGCCCGCTCGACCGCATCGAAGGCTTCTTCCCACTTGCCCTGGGATACCAGCACCCCGACCAGATGGCGGTAGACGCCCTGCTTGTCGCCGACAAAACCGATCTTGGCGCCTTCGGCCTTGATCGATGCCCGCTGCAGCTCGATCTCCTCGATGCTGCGCCGATACAGCGCAACGGCCGTCGCCAGATCGCCCTCCGCTTCGGCGATGCGGCCGCGATCGAAGAGCAGCAGCCAGTACAGATCGGCCGACTGCATGGCGCCGGCTTCCTTGAGCAAGGCGTCGTAGCCTGCCTTGGCCTCGCCATTCCTACCGAGCTGCAGCAGCGCGTGGCTCTTCATGAAGCGGACCGGCAGTTCCCAGTAGGTGAAGATGCTTTCGCCGCTCAGCGCGCTGCCGGTGACCAAATTGCTCATGCCCTTGAAGAAGGCGGTCTCCTCATCCTCCCGGCGCAGGAAATCGTAAGCACGGGCATAGTTGCCGAGCGCCATGTCGATGCGGGCCAGACCGAGATATTTGTCCGAAACCTCCATCCCCCGCGCCGTCGTTGCTTCCAGCTTGCCGTGGAAGCTCGTCGCCTGCTCGCGATGGCCGGCCAGCGCATGCGCCAGACCGGCGGCCGACAGCGCGTAGATGCGCAGCTGCTGATAGGCGTCCTTTGGCTCGGTCAGGCTGACGGCGACCTCGGCCTGGGCAATGGCCATCGGGTAGTCGGCAAATTCCATGGCCGCCACGGCGCGCAACAGCGGCGGCGTGGCCGAGAAATCCCAGACGAACAGTTGCTTGTCGCCCTTGCGGATATTCGCTTCCATCTGCTCGATGCAAGGAAAGAGGCGGTCGTACTGCCGGATCCGGGAATAGGCGAGGCAGAGGTAGACCAGGTCGGCCGTTTTCCCCTGCGTGACCACCGGCACTTTCTGCTCCATGACATCGCGCAGCTCGGCGTAGCGGCTTTGCTGCAGGTGCTGGAATTCGACCGGCTGCATGGCGGCGCAGCCGGCAAGGGCAAGGCTCACGACCAGCAGAAAGCTTCGACAAAACATGAGATTTCTCCGCAGGGGAACTGAACGCAAGCAAGGGATAGCGCCCGCCGGATCAGAAAACCGGGCAGGTGCGGGCGATGCCTGCGCTCACGTTGTCCACAGGGCTTGATCTTAGCGCGGCTTGGCACGGATAAGGGCCGGTATAATTGCCGGCTGTCATTTATCAGGCTGCCACCGTGTCCGATCGCCTTGCCGTGTTGTCCCAGTACCTGCTGCCCAAACAAGCCCTGACCGCGCTCGCCGGCAAGTTTGCCAGTGCCGAAGCCGGCGGGCTGACCACCAGCGTCATCCGCTGGTTTGTCGGGCGTTACGGGGTAAACATGGCCGAAGCCGCCAACCCGGATATCGCCAGCTACAAGAGCTTCAACGAGTTCTTTACCCGACCGCTGCAGGAAGGCGCCCGGCCGCTGGCTGCCGCCGATTTCCTGTGCCCGGTCGATGGCGCGATCAGCCAGTTCGGGCCGATCGAGCGCGACCAGATTTTCCAGGCCAAGGGCCACAGCTACTCGACCACGGCGCTGGTCGGCGGTGACCGCGAGCTGGCGGCAAGATTCCAGGACGGCAGCTTCGCCACCCTCTACCTCAGCCCGCGCGACTACCACCGCATCCACATGCCCTGCGACGGCCGGCTGACGCGCATGATTCACGTCCCCGGCGATCTTTTCTCGGTGAACCCGACCACGGCACGCGGCGTCGCTGGCCTGTTTGCCCGCAACGAACGCGTGGTCTGCGTCTTCGAGTCGGCATTCGGGCCGTTCGTGCTGACCCTGGTCGGCGCCACCATCGTCGGCAGCATGGCAACGGTATGGCACGGCATCGTCAATCCACCGCGCCCCGGCGTGCTGCGTGAGTGGCGTTACGATGACCAGCAGATCGAGCTCAAGCAAGGCGACGAAATGGGCCGCTTCCTGCTCGGCTCAACCGTTGTCATGCTCTTCCCGAAAAACACCCTGAGTTTCAATCCCGACTGGGCACCAGCCCGCGCCCTGCGCTTGGGCGAGGCCATGGGCACCGCCGGCAAATAGAGGCCGCCTACGGCAGTCGCCCGCAGGGCGGCACTGCACCGTCAGGGCCACGATAGTCCGGCCGTGAAAACGTTGTCCGGACAACGCCCTCCCGGCCATCAAAAAGCACGTCCAGGCGGGCGTTCTGATTACCGTAGTCGCAGTAAAGCCACTCCCAGACGAGCTCATCGCGCGCCTTGAAATAGCTGGTCCACTGCGGTGTTGGCGGGCCAAGCAGGCGAAGCACCTCGGCCTGCGTCGTTTCCCCCGGCACGATGCGGGCAAATTGCTGCTCGTTGAGCACGTTCTCGATGTGCGTCAGCCGACCGTCCGGGCCAAGGTAGGCCATGAAGGAATGCGGCCCTTCCGGCCCGCGTGGATACGACAGCTGCAAGGAACCATCGGCACCTTGCCATTGCATCGCCGGCTCGCCCATGGTCGCCTTGATATCGACCAGGTCGGCCACACCCGGCTGCAGGCCATGTCCGGCGTACCCGGCGCAGGCCGAAACTAGCAGGGCAATGCATGCTGACAGCAGGCTTGATTGAAAGCGCTGAATACGCATCGAAGCCCCTCCTTTGATCGATTCCGGAACCGTTTCATTGTAGCCCCGAAGAATCGACAGCAAACCCCTGCAGCCGTTCGCCGCCGGGCATGGGATACTCGCTGCCTGGCCATTCCGGCGCTTACCCGGCATCAGCCCTGCCACCAATCAGCCACCAACAAGCCACCAACGCCTCATGACCCTGCCTGCAAAAATATCCGCCATCAACAAACCCGGCCTGCACCCACGCAACCGACACCTCACCGGCTATGACTTCACGAGACTGACTGAAGCCGTACCCGACCTTGCCCGCTACCTCGTCACCACGCCGGCCGGCACACCAAGTATCGACTTCTCCAAGCCTGCAGCGGTCAAGGCGCTCAACTGCGCCCTGCTGGAAGTGGATTACGGGGTGACGGGCTGGGATATTCCGGCGAACTATCTGTGCCCGCCGATTCCGGGCCGCGCCGACGTGCTGCATTGCCTGGCCGACCTTCTGGCCGAAGGGAATGGCGGCCAGATTCCACGCGGCGACTGCATCCAGGCGCTGGACATCGGCATCGGTGCCAACGCTATCTATCCACTGATCGGTCACGCCGAGTATGGCTGGCACTTTCTCGGTGTCGATACCGACCCGAAGGCGCTGGAGAACGTCAAACGCATCGTTGCCGCGAATCCTGCATTGGCCAATGCCATTGCGGTTCGTCATCAGCCGGTAGCCGACAACGTGTTCACCGGCCTCCTGAAATCGGCCGAAAAATTTGACCTGACGCTCTGCAACCCGCCCTTCCATGCTTCCGCCGCCGAGGCCATGGCCGCCTCGCAACGCAAGTGGAAGAACCTCGGCAAGGCGCACAAGGGAAACCCGACGCCACGCAACAACTTCGGCGGCCAGAGCAACGAACTCTGGTACCCCGGCGGTGAATGGGCCTTCCTCGAACGCCTGATTGAACAGAGCGCCCCTATTGGCAAGCGCTGCCTGTGGTTTACCAGCCTCGTATCGAAGGCCGACAACCTGCGCTATGTCGAAGCGGCGCTCGGCAAACTCAAGCCCTGTGACGTACGCATCATCCCCATGAGCCAGGGGCAGAAGCAGAGCCGGCTGGTAGCATGGACTTTCCTGTCGAAAGCCGAGCGGGCCAGCTGGCGGAAGGGCCGCTGGTCAGAAGCCGAGCCGGTGCCCGCCGGCCAGGCAGGAAACGCAAAACCCTCACCACTGTCTACCTGAAACGACGGGGACACGGCCCGCTATCCAGCACGACCCGGCACTATCCAGCCACCGCCCCGGCAACTAGAATCGGAGCAAAGGAGAAAAAGCGATGTTCTCTGTATTCGGTGTTGGTGGCTTGACCTATCAGGGGCGACTGGAAGAATTGCCGGGCATACGTCCGGTTCCACGCACCCAGCCAGTCGTTCCCATTGGCACCGACGGTGCCGAGCTTCGCGAGGCGGCTGGCAGTGATAGTGCCGCCATCGCTGCCTACCGGAAAATGCTGCGGGTCGATCAGGAACGCGGCCCGCTCATCCACGCCAGACAGCTCATGCGCACCAAGGTTGTCGTGGTTGCTAGCAACGACGACGTCGCCAGGGCATGGCGCACCCTGGTTGCCAACCAGATTCACCAGGCGCCGGTTCTTGACACCCGTCAGCAACTCGTCGGCATCGTCAGCGAGCGCGACCTGCTGACCTCGATCAACATTGATCACGACGAAGTACGCGATGCCCTGGCACGCCGCGTGGCCGACGTGATGACCTCGCCGGTCGTTGCCGCCGACCCGCTCACCGACATCCGCCGGATTGCCCGCGCCATGCTCGATCATGACGTTGACGGCGTGCCGATCGTCGACGCCAGCGAAACCCTGGTCGGCTTCGTCTCGCGTGGCGACGTGCTACGCGCCGTCGTCACCGACCCGCCACTCAGCCTCTGGCGCTGACAGCGAAACTTTATTTCACTGGCGCGATATAGAGATCGACCCGACCCTGCGGTGCGAGATAACTGACAATTTCTGCCGGCAGGGTTTGTGGATTGACCGGCCCTTCAATTTTCGCTTCGGTTTCGCGCAAATCAAGCAGCAGCGCCTCGTTGCGTGGAACGGTTTCGTCATAGATCATCAGCAGCGGACGCAGCAGGTCACCGCTGTTTGTTTCGACCACCAGACCGACGCTGCCGTCGTTCAGTGAAACAAAAGTTCCGGGCGGGTACACCCCCAGGGCCTTGACGAAGGCACGCAGCATGTCCGGGTCGAAGGCGCCTTCTTCCTTGAACATCAGCGCCACCGCTTCGGCCGGTGTCTTGGCGGTTTTCGGGTCGATCGGATTGCACAGGTTGTCGTAACGGTTGGCGATGGCGACGATGCGTGCCAGCTTGGGAATCTTGCTTTGCACCAGGCCATTCGGGAAGCCCTTGCCGTCCCAGCGTTCGTGGTGGCAGGCAATGACGTTCCTGACGCTGGTGGCGATATCCTTGATCGCCGCAACGATCTTGATGCCGAAACCGGTATGCCCGCGATAGAACTGTTCCTCCGCAGTATTCCGGTTCGGATTGCGTAGTACACGCGAGGGCACGTCGGCCTTGCCGACATCGTGCAGCATCGCACCGAGGCCAAGGTCTTTCATTTCCTCCTCGGTGATCCCCATGGTCTTGCCGATGAGCAGCGACAGCACCATGACGTTCATGGCGTGGTTCGGCAAACCGGTTTCCGGCGTTTTCAGATTGACCAGATGTACCGCCACGCTGTTGACATTGATCAGGCCACCGACCAGCCGACCGGTAATGGACTTGGCACTGGTGAATGCCTCGGCAGGACGTGACGACAGTGTTCCGAAAATCTGGCGGATCGAATTCGTTTCCTGTTCAAAAACACGAGCACTGCGCGCCAGTGTTTCGCGCTGCTCGCGCACGCGCTCAACCCGGTCTCGCTTGCTGTTCATCAGTGCTTTGAGGGCACCTGCACCGAAATCGACTTCTTCTTCCTGCGGTGAATGTTTGGGCAACGGCTCGGCAGTGCTTTTGGCGGGATCCCAGGTAACTTCAGTCAGCCCCATGCGACGCAGGGCACCAATCTGCTGGTCCGAGGTAATACGGAAGTGGTTCAGCAGAAACGGGTGTTCCATCCAGCCAACATTTTCCAGCGAGATGAAGACCCCTGGCTGGAGTTGGTCGATTGCAATGGTGGGCATGCCTTTATCCGCTGTTGCTCTTGGAGCGCCTATTATCATCCGGCGCCGCCGCTTTCTGCCAGTCCGGCCCGGCGAAATTGGCCGCGATGGCGCGGCACGGACGAAAAAACGGCGCCCCGGGAGGCGCCGTTTCGAGCTTGCCTGACGGCGAAGCGCTTATATCGTCACCGTCGCTGCCAGGTCGCTGAACTCCTAAGAGCCGAAGAGCTGACGCAGGTTGTGGCCTGGGCCGAAGCGCACACCGGCTAATAGGCTGCCCGGCCTACAGCGCATCACGTCAGTAACCCGGCTCGCGATGACGTGCATGACCGCTACGGATTCATCCACAGAAATAATCCCGTCATAACCCGCGACGCGGCTACAATCTTCAGTTCAAGCGATTTGGCATAACCAATTCAGAAGAAGATGTTCCGGCCACGATGATCGTCAAATCAAAGCAATTTTCGACCTCCACAGATCCGCGCATCCGCGCCGGTGAGGAAGCGGAAAAAGACATGGCCTACCGGCTGGCGCGCCGTTTCGGTGGCGAGACGGACGTCCACGTCATCAACGACCTGCGTATCGAGCATGAGGGCAACGCCTTCCAGATCGACCATCTGCTCGTCACGCCTGTCGGCCTGTTCATCGTCGAATCGAAGAGCGTGCACTGCCCGGTGACGATCAAGGTCTGGGACGAGAAACGCGAGCACTGGTCGCGCAACTTTGACGGCAAGATCGAAGGCTTCGACTCGCCAGTATTGCAGGCAGAAGAACAGGGACGCCTGCTCAAGACCTTCATGCGCGCCAACGCCGAGCTGATGCTGGGCAAGTTGATCGGCCTCGTGCAAAAGGGATTTTTCTACTGCCCGATCATTCCGCTGGTCGCCATCTCGCGCACCGGCGTCATCGATGTCGAATCGGGCACGTTGCACAAAAGCGTTCTGAAAGCCGACGAAATCGCTCCAGAGATCGCCCGGCAGCTCACCACACTCAGGAAGAAGGCGAAGCTCCTCAACCTGTCTCTCGAAACCGGCTGGGAAATGACCGCAGACGAAGCCGCGCGAGTCGCCGCCTTTCTCAACAGCGCCCACGCACCGAAACATTCGCCCAAACCGGACGCCCTGCCCGTAGCAAAGGAATTGGCAGCACCGGCCAGCACAGCGCAGGGCTGCGTTCCCCGCGTCGGCGCACCCTGCCCGAAATGCGCAACGCGAAAGCTGGTGCGCAAATCCGTCAAACGCGCAGACGGAACGGAAACCGACTTCCTTGCCTGCGCCGGCCACCCTAAAGATTGCCAGCAGATTTTCGCGCTGGTGACCAAGGCACTGGACACGCCGCAAGCGGAAGCCGGCACCGTGGAAAGCACGGCAGCAATCGCCAAGAAACCGCAGCGACGGCAAGCGGGAAAAACATACTGCTACAAATGCAAAACCGACATTCCGCAGAATGTCGCCGACTACTGCTTTGGCAAGCGGGAGCAGTTTGGCGGTCGAGCTTATTGCCGGAGCTGCCAGCGAGAAGTGAGCAATGCTTGAGCTGCAAAACCAACGAGCAAAATAGCAGCTTTAATTCAATGCGAAGCTGCCCCTTTAATTGGGAGACTGACCTATGGCACTGAACCTTCGCCAGACCGTGACCGATTTCCTCAAGGCCCACCCCGAAGAGCGCTTTACCGCCCGTGAGCTGGCTTGCTGGATGTTCGAAAACCTGCGCGAAGCCTGCGAGGAGAAGCGGCGCAACAGCCAGCAGGACCTTTCTGACGACGCGGCGCTGATGCAGCAATTGGTCGCGGAAATCGGGGTTAACCGACCGGGAATCCAGAAACGTTTTCCGCAGGTACGCACTACCGAAACTCGTCCCCGCCGCTATTACTGGACGACGGCCAGCGAAGCGGCCGAAGTAGCCAAGGTGGAAGAGGCGACGGCGGGAACACCGGACAAGATACCCGGCAAGGCATGCAGCGAGCACCAGCTCTACCCGCTGCTCTGCCGCTTCCTGCACATTGAGCACACCCTTTACCCTAAACGAATAAACGAGAAACGCTCGACCAACCGGCACGGTCCGAACGGCAACAAATGGTTGTATCCCGACCTGGTGGCGATGGAGGACATCGGCGCCGACTGGGACCGAGAAATCCGCGCTTGCGTGCAGCAGGCCGGCGCCCAGCGCGCGCGGCTGTGGTCGTTTGAGGTCAAACTGCTGGTCAACCGCTCCAACGTGCGGGAAGTTTGGTTCCAGGCGGTGTCCAATTCGTCGTGGGCCAATTTCGGCTACCTGGTGGCCGCCGACATCCAGGAATCGGCGATGAAGGAGTTGCGCCTACTCGCTGCTTCCTACGGTATCGGCCTGATCCGGTTGAATGTCGAGGACCCGAGCGAAAGCGAAATTCTGATCCCGGCCCGTGAGCGCCCTGACATCGACTGGGACGCCTGCAACCGGCTGACGCTGGAAAACACCGATTTCCGCGATTTCATCAGTTGGGTGCGCCAGTTCCACCAGACCGACAATGTCCAAGTTGGCAACTGGGATCTACTGGCGGCAGTCGACTAGCCCTACGGTCGACGCCCGGAAATTGGGCGGCAACCCGTGTATGGCCAACTTTTCCGGTAAACGCTGGGAACAAACCGCACAAACCAATGCAAAAAAACGCCCCGGTCAGTTTCCCGACCGGGGCGTTTTGTTTCAGCCTGCGGTAACGATCAGACCGTAACGGTCGCCGCCACTTCACTGAACTCCTTGATCTGGTCGAAGTTCATATAGCGATACACGTCGGCGGCCTTGGCGTTCACCGCCTTGACGCCTTCCATGTACTCGGCGACGGTCGGGATCTTGCCCATCAGGGCGCAGATCGAGGCCAGTTCGGCGGAACCGAGGAAGACCTGGGTGTCGATGCCGAGGCGGTTCGGGAAATTGCGCGTCGAGGTCGACATCGCCGTGCTGCCCTTGCGGATCTGCGCCTGGTTGCCCATGCACAGCGAGCAGCCGGGCATTTCCATGCGGGCGCCGGATTTGCCGAGGATGGCGTAGTAGCCCTCTTCGTTCAGGATCATGGCGTCCATCTTGGTCGGCGGGGCCACCCACAGGCGGGTCGGGATGTCCGACTTGCCTTCGAGCACTTTGCCGGCAGCACGGAAGTGGCCGATGTTGGTCATGCACGAGCCGATGAAGACTTCGTCGATCTTGGTGCCGGACACTTCGGACAGCAGCTTCACGTCATCCGGGTCGTTCGGGCAGGCGACGATCGGCTCCTTGACGTCGGCCAGATCGATCTCGATCACGGCGGCGTATTCGGCGCCGGCGTCGGCCTTGAGCAGTTCGGGCTTGGCGATCCAGGCTTCCATGGCCTTGATGCGGCGGCCGAGGGTGCGCTTGTCTTCGTAGCCGTTGGCGATCATCCACTTCATCAGCGTGATGTTCGAACGCATGTATTCAATGATCGGGGCCTTGTCGAGCTGCACGGCACAGGCGGCAGCAGAACGTTCGGCAGCAGCGTCGGAGAGTTCGAACGCCTGCTCGACCTTCAGATCCGGCAAGCCTTCGATTTCGAGGATGCGGCCGGAGAAGATGTTCTTCTTGCCCTGCTTGGCGACGGTCAAGAGACCCTGCTTGATGGCGTAGTACGGGATGGCGTTGACCAGGTCACGCAGCGTGACGCCTTCCTGCAGCTTGCCCTTGAAGCGGACCAGCACCGATTCCGGCATATCCAGCGGCATGACGCCGGTGGCGGCGGCAAAGGCGACCAGGCCGGAACCGGCCGGGAAGGAGATGCCGATCGGGAAACGGGTGTGCGAGTCACCACCGGTACCTACGGTATCCGGCAGCAGCAGGCGGTTCAGCCAGGAGTGGATGACGCCGTCACCCGGACGCAGCGCGACACCGCCACGGGTCGAGATGAAGGACGGCAGTTCGCGGTGCATCTTGACGTCGACCAGCTTCGGATAGGCAGCGGTGTGGCAGAAGGACTGCATCACCATGTCGGCCGAGAAGCCGAGGCAGGCCAGATCCTTGAGCTCGTCGCGGGTCATCGGGCCGGTGGTGTCTTGCGAACCGACGGTGGTCATCTTTGGCTCGCAATAGGTGCCGGGGAGGATGCCCCGCTGGTTGCCATTTTCTTCCGGCAGGCCACAGGCGCGGCCAACCATCTTCTGGGCCAGCGAGTAGCCCTTGCCCGGGTCGTTCGGCTGTGCCGGCAGGCGGAACAGCGTCGACACCGGCAGGCCCAGCGCTTCACGCGCCTTGGTCGTCAGGCCACGGCCAACGATCAGCGGGATACGGCCACCAGCGCGGACTTCGTCGAGGATCACCGGGGTCTTCAGTTGCGATTCGGCGATCACGGCGCCGTTCTTGAGCGCGGTGACCTTGGCGGTGGCGTGATCGATCTTCAGCTCGATCTCGTCGCCCATGTTCATCTGCTCGACCGGCAACTCGATCGGCAGCGCGCCGGCATCTTCCATGGTGTTGAAGAAGATCGGGGCGATCTTGGAGCCGAGGCAGACGCCACCGAAGCGCTTGTTCGGCACGAACGGGATGTCTTCGCCGGTGAACCACAGCACCGAGTTGGTGGCGGACTTGCGCGAGGAACCGGTACCGACCACGTCGCCGACGTAGGCGATCAGGTTGCCCTTCTTGGCCAGCGCTTCGAGTTGCTTGACCGGGCCGCGGGCACCGGCTTCGTCAGCTTCGATACCCGGACGCGGATTCTTCAGCATGGCCAGCGCGTGCAGCGGGATGTCCGGACGCGACCAGGCATCCGGGGCCGGCGACAGGTCGTCGGTGTTGGTTTCGCCGGTGACCTTGAACACGGTCAGCTTCTGCGAGGCCGGCACTTCCGGACGCGAGGTGAACCACTCGGCGTCGGCCCAGCTCTGCAGCACGGCCTTGGCGTTGGCGTTGCCCTTGTCGGCGAGTTCCTTGACGTCGTGGAAGAAGTCGAAGACCAGCAGGGTCTTCTTCAGGCCGGCAGCAGCCACGGCACCGACCGCGCCATCGGCGAGCAGGTCGATCAGCGGCTTGACGTTGAAACCGCCGAGCATGGTGCCCAGCAGTTCGGTGGCCTTTTCCTTGGAGATCAGCGCACAGCTCTCTTCACCCTTGGCAACCTTGGCCAGGAACTCGGCCTTGACCTTGGCGGCATCATCCACACCGGCCGGAACGCGGTAGGTGATCAGTTCGACCAGGGCGGCTTCCTCACCCTTCGGCGGGTTCTTCAGCAGGCCGACCAGCTCGGTGGTCTGTTGCTTGGACAGCGGCAGCGGGGGGATACCGAGGGCAGCACGTTCAGCGACGTGGGCGCGATAGGCTTCAAGCACGGCGACTTCCTTTCAGAAAGGTTGCTCAGAAAACTAGGTAAATACGCTAGGCAAAAACGCCAAGCAAAAGCGACATCAGAAAAAACGAATATTTTACTGCAACAGAGAAGGCGCGGCGTTTGGCAGGCTATCCAGACCAGCCTTCCGGCAGACCATTCTCAAGTCTTATATATGATATAAGTTATGCTGGAATCTGTGAACTGAAAAATGGCTAAAACCCCCCTGAAGTTGGCAGCGGATAAGCCCAATTTATTGGCAGCCGGAAATTCCTCATTCATTTCTGGCAGATGCAGAAGTTACCCCCAGCTTATCCACAGACTTGTACCCAACGGCTGTGGGTAACTACAGAGTCAGTCAGACTGACGATCAAGCAGGAACGTTCAGCAGCGGCGCCAAATTGTGACGTGCCCTTGCCCGAGCGCAGGCATCGTGGCTGATATCAAACTCGCGACAGGGCGAAGGCCGTGCATCGTAGATGGTGCAACTGACACTGCACCCGATTTCGCCGGAAAGTGCCTCGCAGCGTGGCGCAGCAGCATCGGTGCCGCGCATGCGGACGATCTGCGCGGTGACCGGCACGCTCATCACCAGCGGCACCCCCTCCCCCCAGGCAAACGCGCCGCCGGCCAGCTCGACCGGGTGAAAATCGACCCGGAACGATGCACAGCAGGCGCCACAGGCCGCGCAGGGATTGTTGTGATCACTGCTCATCGAGATCGACCACGCAACGGTAAAGCGCCTGGCCGGAGTCGCGATACTTGCGCTCGAACGGGGAGACCGGCTCATCGGCAACGAACGATCCCCATGGCACCTCGCGCCCGATGACACGCCCCAGGGCAAAGGCGAATTCCTCGACGTAGATCTGCCAGTTGCTGCGGCACTCGATGATGCCGCCAAGGGCCGGCAGCACCGGGAACACCGCATGACCATGCCAGCGTCGCGACAGGTGCCCGATCTTCGGCCAGGGGTTCGGATAGAGCAGGAAGTGTCGTGATGAGCGGACCTTCTGCTCGGCCAGCAGCCGCCAGTAGTCCACCAGATCGGCACGCACCAGACACAGGTTGGCGGGCAACTCGCCTTTCACCGTGGCCAGCCGGTCCGACGATTGATCGACACCGATGACAAAACTGTCCGGATGGCGAAGTGCCAGGCCAATGCTGCTGGCACCGGTGCCGCAGCCGGTATCGAGGATCAGCGGCCGCTCGCTTCCCCATGCAGCCCAGGCGGCCATGCTCTGAGCGAAGGCAGCGCGGTTGTAATCGAGAACCGGCTTGCGGAAAGGCTCGCGCAGGTGGCGATCCAGCAGTTCGCCGAGGCGATCATGAATACCGGTCTGCGCGCTCGTGGGCACACTTGAGTTGGCGTACATGGCTCAGTCCGGACGAAGGAAGCTTGCACCGGAGAAACAGGCGTCTTGCGAAAGAGTTTTCAACGCATTGATCTTGTGAATATTTCGAATGGCACAGCCCGGCGCTCTTGATACGCCGAGAACGTCCAGGCGGAACAGAGCGGAATCGGCGCGCACCGCCTTGAGCAGATCCAGCCCGACATCACCGGCATGTTTCAGTCCGACAGGATCACATCGATGCGTTGCGTCCGGAGAATGCGCAAGGCCTCCGCGCCGTTGACCGCGGCAACGATCCGGTCAAGCCAGAGCGAGCGCAGCTGCGTCGTCGTCACGGTGCGCATCGACTCGAAATCGTCGACGACGAGAATGGTGGTGTTTCTCCGGATCATGGCGTCGCTTCCTGTCGCTCAGGGTTCGCTGGAAATGGCCGCTGCCAGATACTCGGCCTTCTTATCGAGATCCTGATCGCTGTCGGCGAAACGCTTCGAGATGGCGCGAAATTCCTCATGAATCGCCGCAAAGGCGTCGACCATATCGGGGTCGAAATGCGTAGCCTTGCCTTCGATCATGATGCCGTAGGCCTTCTCGTGCGGCATGCCGTCCTTGTACACGCGGCGGCTGATCAGCGCGTCGTAGACGTCGGCCACCGCCATCAGGCGTGCACAGATCGGGATGTCGTCGCCGGACAGCCCCTGCGGATAACCGGAGCCATCCCACTTCTCCTGGTGCGACAGCGCGATCTCCTTGGCCATCTTCAGGAACTCGACCTCGGTACCAAGCGAGTTCTCCGCATGCGTGATCGCATCGCAACCAAGCGTCGTATGCGTCTTCATGATCTCGAATTCTTCCGGCGTGAAGCGCCCCGGCTTGAGCAGGATGCGATCGGGGATGCCGACCTTGCCGATGTCGTGCAGCGGCGCCGACTTGAACAGCATGTTGATCGTCTGATCGGTCAGATACCACGCAAAGCGCGGATGGGATTTCAGGTTTTCGGCCAGCGCCTTGACGTAGAACTGCGTCCGCCGGATGTGGTTGCCGGTGTCCGAATCGCGCGTCTCGGCCAGCGAAGCCATAGCCAGGATGGTCACGTCCTGGATCGCCATTACCTCGCGTGTCCGCTTGGCGACTTCGCTCTCCAGGAAATCCGCCTTCGAGCGCAGGAAGTCGGCGGAGGCCTTGACGTGCAACTGCGTCGCCACGCGCGCCATAACGATCGGCGGGCTGATCGGCTTGGTGATGTAATCAACCGCCCCCAGTTCCAGACCGCGTTTTTCGTCCTCGACTTCGGACTTGGCAGTCAGAAAAATCACCGGAATATCCAGCGTCCGCGGATCGCGCTTGAGATGCTGAAGCACCTCGTAGCCGTCCATCTCGGGCATCATGATGTCGAGCAGGATCAGATCCGGTGGATTGTCCGACTGTGCAACTTTCAAAGCCTTTTCGCCGCTATTGGCGACCTTCACCCTGTAGATGTCCTTGAGCAGGCTGCTCATCAGCGACAGGTTGTCCGGCGTGTCGTCCACCACCAGAATGGTGGCTTTCTCGGTGAAATCTAGTGAATCCATGAATACTCCTCAGGAAAGTACGTTGTTCGCTGCCGCCAGCGCTACGGCTAGTCCGCCGGAAGCTTCAGGGTAATCCGGGTCTGGATTTCCTCGTCGCTGGTTTCCATTGAGATTGATCCTTTCTGTGCCTCGACAAGCAGCTTGGCCGAGTAAGTGCCGAGACCCGTGCCACCCGGTTTCCCGGCGGTGGCGAATTTTTCGAAGAAAGAGTCGCGAATGGCGGCCGGCACAACACCCTTGTTGTCGAGAGTGATGCGCATCGGTGCGCCGGGGTAGATCGTGATGGTGACAACCGTTCCGTCGGGAGCGGCTTCGCAGGCGTTCTTGATCAGATTTTGGAACAGTGAATAGCACAGCATCGGGTCACCGAGCGCTAGCAACTGGTCGTCTTCAACACCATGTGGTTTGGCAACGGCAATGGTCAGGTTTTTGACGGCAAAGATTTTGCGTGAAATCTCGGCGATGCGACGAATGATTTGCGCAACCTTGACGACTTGAGGCTTGAGGACAAAGCGCCCGGTCTCGATCTTGAACAGCTCGTTTGACAGGTTGATCATGTCGAGAACCTGCAACGCCGTTTCCTCGATCATCTGAATCTGTTCGCGCTGATCGGCGGTCAGGTTGCTAGCTTCAGACAAGCCCTGGACCAAGCCAATTACGCCAGCGAGCGGCCCCTTCATGTCATGGCGCGTGATGCGCTCAACATCTTCCTTGAGCTGTTCCAGCGCCATCATCTCGTCGTAATCGGCCTGCAGCTGGCGATGCAGCTCGATATAGCGCATGAAGTTCTTGACGCGAATTTTCAGCGAATCCGGGTCGATCGGCTTGGTAACGAAATCGACGGCCCCCAGTTCCATACCCTTGAGTCGGGCGTCTTCGCCGGTCATCGCGGTGACGAAAATCACCGGGATGTGTTCGGAGGAAGGATGGCCGCGCAGATGCCGGGCGACTTCGAAGCCGTCCATTCCCGGCATCATGATATCGAGCAAAATCAGGTCCGGCGGCGTGTCTGACTGCGCAATCGCCAGAGCCTTGTCACCGTTGTGCGCAATCTTGACGCGATACTCGTCCTTGAAAATAGCGGAGAGCAGGTGCAGGTTATCCGGCGTGTCATCGACGACCAGAATTGTCGGTTTCTCGGTTATTTCGACCGGTGGACGTGGGGTGGCCACGGGAGCGGATTGAATGGCCGCCCGAGGTTCGGCAGGGGCCACCGGTGTGCCATTGAACGTTGTTGTCGTGTCGGCACCGGCGATCGCGGCAGATGGATTAATCGTCTTCTTGTGGCGTGGTTTCCAGTCGATCGCTTTTTGCACACGTTCCGCCAAGCGGGCCGAGGTATAGGGCTTCACCAGCAGTTCGGACACCCCGGACTGGATAGCCAGCATGACACGATCCCGTTCAGCCTCGGCGGTGATCATCAGGAAGGGCATGGCGAACAGCTTGGGGTCGGCACGCACCGACAACAGCAAGTCCAGACCGCTCATCACCGGCATGTTCCAGTCGGAGAGCACCATAGTGATCTGTTGACGCGAGAGAATCTTCAGCGCTTCAGCCCCATTTGCGGCTTCGACTATTTTCACCGCCCCCAGTTGCTTGAGCTGGTTGATGGTCACCTTGCGCATCGAATCGAAGTCATCGACGACAAGAAAGGTACCGCTCATCATGCGCGCACCAAACTCAAGGCCGTTACCGGCACTTTGTTTCACCATGGGAAAATTCATGATTCAGGCTCCGCTGCCGGCAAGGCGTTCAAGTTGTTCTTTTTTCTTTTCCATGTCGATATCCGAATCGGCATAGTGCTTGGAAACTGCTCGAAAATTCTCCTGTATCTCGATAAAGGCATCCACCATATCCGGAGCAAAGTGTGTTCCCTTTCCCTCGGAGATGATCGAAACGGCCTTTTCGTGAGGCATGCCGTCATTGTAAACGCGCCGACTGATCAACGCACCATATACATCCGCCACTGCCATCAGGCGTGCGGAATTGCTCGACCGGGGTATAGATGGTCGCCAGGGCCTTGCTGTAGTCATTGATGGTGGCCGTGCGCTGTTTTTCGATAGCCTGCTGCTGGATGCCGCGCATACGATCGAACTGGATGAATCTGCCCAGATTCAACACGGGAATCGCCATGTAGGCGGCAATCACGTTGCGATTGGTTTTCTGGATATACATGGACGGAGATCTCCGCGCGAATCAATGACGCCTGCGGAACAGGCGGTGGTAATGGTCGATCGGGACGAACAGCGAATTGCCGATGAAGCTCAGCGACTCGGCCTGGCCGATGAACAGCAGGCCCTGCGAGCGCAGCACCTGGTGAAAATTTTTGATGAGCCTGTCCTGCAAGTGCGACTTCATATAAATCAGCAGATTGCGGCAACTCACCAGATCGAGGTTGTGCGGCGGCGCACCGCCGAATACATCGCGCTGCTCGTAGCGGATGCAGTCGACAAGTTCCGGGGCTGCCTGGTAGTGCTGGCCTTTTGCCGTGAAATAGCGGTCGCGTAACGCGACATCCATTTCCTTGAAAGCGGTCTGGCGATAGACGGCCTCGCGCGCCATGGCCAGCGCCTCCGGATTGAGGTCGGTGCCGACAATCTCGATGGGGCAGCGATCCGTCAGTTCCTTGAGGATGATCGCCAGCGTCAGCGGCTCTTCGCCCGAGGCGCAACCCGGCACCCAGACGCGAATCGGCTCATCTGGACGCTTGCCGGAAATCAGCTTCGCCAGCGACACCTTCAGTATGTTGAACGACTCGCGGTCACGGAAAAATGACGAGACGGAAACGAGGAAAATATGCTGCAACACGTGCAACTCTTCCGGCTGGCGGCGGATCAGTTGCTGGTAATCCCCGGCCGATTCGATGCCGAGCGTCGCCTTGCGTTTCTCCAGGCGACGCAGCAGCGTGTCTTCCTTGTAGCTGGAAAAGTCGATGCCGGTGGCCTTCAGGATCTGCGGCAGCAGTTGTTGCAGTTCCCGGAGCCCCGGGTCGAAGAGTGCCGGGTCGGCATAATCCGGAGCATTCTCGGCCAGGGTGCGCGACAGGTTTTCGTGGACATGTTCGGGGGCGCGCCAGTCCGGCCGCGGACTGCCGGGAAAGCGCAGCGCCAGGGCCGGGCCGATCTGCGATGCTGACAATACCTGATCCACCACCTTCGCCTCGATGGCCGCAACCGGCATGCCATCGAACTTCGCCTCGCCGGGTTCCTGCGCCAGCGTCAGTCCGCCGCTACTACGGATGGCACGGCAACCCTGCACCCCGTCCATGCCGGTGCCGGACAGTATGATGCCGATGCCATGATCGCGGCACGAACAGGCAATCGAAGAAAAAAGGGCGTTGACCGAGGGCGTGGAGATATGACTGTCATCCGGCGCCTGCAGGCGCAGCATTTCCCCCTGGACGAGGCCATCCTTGCCGGAGGGGATGACATAGACCGTGTCCGCCACCAGGCGGACACCCTCCTCGGCCAGCTTGACCGGCAGTGCCGATTCGCGGCCGATCAGGCGTACCACCAGTTCGTCGTGGCCATTCTTGGCCATGTGCTGGGCAACCACGTAGGCGATGCGTCCTGTGGGGCGCATGAACGCGAACATCGGCAACATGGCCTCCAACCCGCCTGCCGAAGCGCCGACGCCAGCGACGAGGAGAGCGTTGGCGGTCATCCGCTTGTCAAGGTAGCCAGCCTGACCAGTGCCGCGTCGTAGTCGAAGCCTTCGATGGCGGCGGCAACGGGTTTGAGCTGCGTGGCCAGCGCGGTGCCCGCCAGCTTGTCGAGCAATTCGCCGAGCAGGTCGCTGGC
>JBAYVG010000047.1:0-23684 GCA_041674785.1 Rhodocyclaceae bacterium | reverse complement strand
TGGCGATCTGTACCATGTGCAGCCGGTGCTGGGGGGCGACCTGGGGGGCTTCGCGATGTTTCGGTTGCCCGGCGGGAACCCAGCGCACACCGGCCAGTCCGAGCTGGTCGGCGGCTTCTTCGGCCAGGCGCAGGTGGCCTAGATGGACCGGATCAAAAGTGCCGCCGAAGATGCCGATGGGTGATTGCTCACGCATCGGCGGGCGGCTCGTCGGGGTCGGCGGGGGTGTTGGTAAACACCTCGCGGTAGCTGACATAGAAGCTGGCAATCAGCGTCGGAGCCAGGACAAATACCAGCGGCAGCGTGAACAGGGTGGTGGCAACGTTGGCAGCCCCTGGCAGGACCGCGACTAGTACGCCCAAGGCCAGGCCGGGAAGGAGGCCACCAAAAACCAGGATACAGGCGCCGTAGGCGAGAAACGGACGCCAGTTGCGCAGGCAGGCAGCCAGGCTGAAGAACAGCGCCTTGCCCGCCGTGAAGCCATGCCAGGCGACGAGCACAGGTGCGTACCACCAGGCCATCATCACCGGAACCATCAGGATCAGTGCAATCTGGGCGGCTGCGAGGAATTCGCCGCTGGCTATTTCTTCCGGGCTCGGGCGATAACCGCCGACCATTGTCTGCAGAAAAAGGCCGCCATCAGCGAGGGCCGAAGCGCCGAGTACGGCGATCGATGCGCCGAGGTAGAGACCACCGAGGGTGATCAAGGTCTTCGTTTGCGTACGAAATCCGGAAAACAGAACCTGTACTTCCAATGGGCGGCCGGCATCGAGATTCCGGCTGGCATTCATCAGGCTGACAGAAAAGGCCGGGATGCTGAGGGTGGCAATGACCGGCCCGATCAGTGGCAGCGAATTGACCAGGGCAATGATCATCCAGTAGGCAAGAATGATCAGCGTCAGCAGCGGCGGGTTCTTGAGAAACAGCTGCAGGCCTGCGGCGAGCCAGCCCCAGCCCTGCCGGGCAGTAAGCTTCTGTGCCTGCACGTCAGTACTCGCTATACATGGGTTGTAAGGTCGCTTGCATCTTGCTCAGCCAAGGAAAATGTCCTTGTAGGAGGCATACAGGGCGCCATAGAGCACCGGCATCAGCACGAGAAAACCGAGCCCCATGGGCAGTGCGGCAAAGAAGCAGAGGACGAGAACGATGAGGCCAAAAACCAGCATCACCAGCCAGTTCTTCAGGTTGGCGGAAAAGCTGGCCTTGAGCGCCGCGACGGGGGCCATGTCGTTGAAGTAAACCAGTGCCGGTGCGAACCAGATGGCCATCAGCAGCGGTGCGCCGAGCAGCAGTGAGAGCAGGCCGGCGATGAATATGCTGCCAAGGCCGATACCTGCACCAACACCCGGCTGGCCGGCAGCCCCGGCGACGATGCCGCCAGCAATGCCACCGCCGGCGAGCACCATGACCAGCAGGCCGATGATCAGCCAGCCCGCCATATAGATGACCCCGACCATGACCAGCGGGCCGGTGTTACGTTTGAAGCCGGCAAACAGGTCGCCGATCTCGAACGTGCCTTCGTCACCCAGGCGGCGGACGGCATGCAGCATGCCAGCCGTCAGCACCGGCATGAGCAGGTTGGCGGCGAGGGTGCCAATGACTGGCACGATTTGCAGGCCGAGGAAAACGACCAGCAGCAACACGGACATCGCCAGCCACAGACCCGGATTGGCGATGAACGCTGCCCAGCCCTGACGCAGCCAGTTGAAGGCGCTGTCAGCCGGGGCGACGCGGGGTTCGCCCGAAAATGCGGTCGGGGTGAGCGGAAACTGTTCCATGGCGATTTCCTTGTGTGCGGTGCGGGAATGCTAGCCCGGCCGCCAGGTGCAGGCAAGCGGCATCGGCGGGGGGGGCTTGTGGGGGCTTGGTGTAGAAGGCCGGGCTGCGACCGGCGGCGCTAGCAGACGCGGGAAATCAGAAGGTCTTGATGATCCACATCGGCACGCGGACGCGGTCGTCCAGCGTTTCCATGCGGGCAAAGTTACCGTCGCCCTGAGTATCGACCAGATAGTAAGGAACGCCGTGCGGTGGCGTTACCTTGAGCATGTAAAGGCGGCCGTCGCGGCGGTATTCCTCGACGGTGTCGCCGTCGCGCTTGCGGATGGTTACCTGCGGCTCAAGCGCTTCATCGAAGGGCACGATCTCCGGCGGGGGCGGCGGCACCGCCGGCAACGGCTGCAGATCGGCAGGCTTGGTCGCCTGGGCAAGAGCAGAGGAGGCAACGAAAGCCAGCAGTAGGAAAAGGCGGCGCATGGAAAATCCCCGGAAAGTAGCCCGAATTGTATTACAGGTTGAGCAGCATCTCGCGTTCGTCGGGCAGCGGAGCGAAGCCCCGGTTCTCGTAGTGCTTGAAAATGGCTTCGACCACTTCCTCCGGTTTGTCGAGTACCTGGATCAGGTTCATGTCTTCCGGTGAAATCATCTTCTCCTCCACCAGTCGATCGCGGAACCAGTCGATCATCCCTTGCCAGAAGGGGGTATGCACCAGAATGATCGGAATGCGGCGGCTTTTTCCGGTCTGGATCAGCGTCAGCGCTTCCAGCAACTCATCCAGCGTGCCGAAACCGCCGGGCATGACGACATAGGCGCTGGCGAACTTGACGAACATGTACTTGCGCGCAAAAAAGTGGCGGAAAGACTGGGAAATATCCTGGTAGCCATTGGAATTCTGTTCGTGCGGCAGCTGGATGTTCAGCCCCACCGAGGGGCTCTTGCCGAAGAAGGCGCCCTTGTTGGCCGCCTCCATGATGCCGGGGCCGCCGCCGGAGATGACCGAGAAGCCCGAGTCCGAGAGCTGGCGCGCAATGGCCTCGGTTAGCTCGTAGTAGGGCGTGCCCTCGGCGATGCGTGCGCTGCCGAAGATGGAAACCGCCGGGCGGATCGCGGCAAGCCTTTCGGTGGCCTCGACGAACTCTGCCATAATGCCGAAGATCCGCCAGGACTCCCGTGCCGAGATGGCCTGCTTCAGGCTGTCGGGATCCGCCAGGGGCGGCAACTTCGTTTTTTCGCTCATTTTTCCGGGCTTCTTTCCAATTTCTATGTCTGTACTGCTGCTGGTCGACGGTTCGTCCTATCTCTATCGCGCATTTCATGCGCTGCCTGATCTGCGCAACCAGCAGAGCGAGCCGACGGGCGCTGTCGTGGGTGTCTTGAACATGCTACGCCGGCTGGAAAGCGACTTCAAGGCGAAGGACGTGACCTACAAGGCCTGTGTTTTCGATGCCAAGGGCAAGACTTTTCGCGACGAATGGTATCCCGAATACAAGGCGACGCGGCCGCCGATGCCAGATGATCTGGCGCGCCAGATCGCACCGCTGCACGAATGCATCGAGGCGCTCGGCTGGCCGCTGATCATGGAATCCGGCGTCGAGGCGGATGACGTCATCGGTACGCTGGCGCAGCAGGCGGCAGCACAGGGCATCGAGGTCATCATCTCGACCGGCGACAAGGATCTGGCGCAACTGGTCGGCCCCAAGGTCACGCTGGTCAACACCATGAGCAACGAGACGCTGGACGCAGCCGGCGTGCTGGCCAAGTTCGGCGTGCCGCCGGAGCGCATCGTCGATTACCTGGCCTTGATGGGCGATACCGTGGACAACGTGCCGGGCGTCAGCAAGTGCGGACCGAAGACAGCGGTGAAATGGCTGACGCAATACGGCACGCTCAACAACCTGGTGGCGCATGCCGACGAGGTCGGCGGCGTCGTTGGCGAGAACCTGCGCCAGGCGCTCGGTTTCCTGCCACTCGGCCGCAAGCTGGTGACAGTCGCCTGTGACGTGCCCCTGGCGGTTACGCCCCAGGCGCTGACACCGCGCCCGATGCAGCGCGAAAAACTGGTTGAGCTGTTTACCCGGATCGAGTCGAAAAGCTGGCTCAAGGAAGTGAGCGCCCCGGAGCGCCCGGTCGCCGAGGTGCCGGGTGCTGCGGCCAGCACAGCTATGGCCGCGTTGCCCGATTCGTTATTCGCTCCCGACCGCTCGGGCTATGAGACGGTGCTCGACTGGGCGGCATTTGATCGCTGGCTGGCGAAGATCAATGCCGCCGAACTGACTGCACTGGATACCGAAACCACCAGCCTCGACCCCTTCGCCGCGCGCATCGTCGGCATCTCGCTGGCGACGGTACCGGGCGAGGCCTGCTACATCCCGGTGGCCCACCACTACGCCGTCGTGCCGGCGCAGCTGCCGCGCGACGAAGTGCTGGCAAGGCTCAAGCCTTGGCTCGAATCGGCGCAGCACGGCAAGCTCGGCCAGCATCTCAAGTACGACCAGCACGTGCTCGCCAACCACGGCATCGCGCTGGCCGGTGTCGTGCACGACACGCTGCTCGAATCCTACGTGCTCGAATCCGACAAGGGCCACGATCTCGGCCAGCTCGCCTCACGCCACCTCGGGCTCGATACCATTTCCTACGAGTCGCTGTGCGGCAAGGGGGCCAAGCAGATCGGCTTCGAGCAGGTCGACATCGAACGCGCCGGCGAATACTCGGCTGAAGATTCCGATGTGACCCTCCGGGTGCATCAGGCGCTGCTGCCGCGCGTCGAGGCGGAAGAAGGCTTGAAGCGCATCTACGCCGAGATCGAGATGCCGGCGCGCGAGGTCATCTGGCGCATGGAGCGCAACGGCATCCTGATCGACAGCGCATTGCTGGCGAAGCAGAGCCACGAGCTTGGCACGGCACTGATCTCGCTGGAAAACAAGGCGCACGAACTGGCTGGACAGCCCTTCAACATCAACTCGCCGAAGCAACTGGCCGACATCCTGTTCACCAAGCTTGGCCTGCCGGTGCAGAAGAAGACGCCCTCGGGCGGCCCGTCGACCGACGAGGAAGTGCTGTCGGAACTGGCGCTCGACTACCCGCTGCCCAAGGTGCTGCTCGAAACGCGCACGCTCTCCAAACTGAAGAGCACCTACACCGACAAGCTGCCGCGCATGGTCAATGCCGACACCGGCCGCGTGCACACCAGCTACTCGCAGGCCAGCGTCATCACCGGCCGGCTGGCCAGCTCGGAGCCGAACCTGCAGAACATCCCGGTGCGCACCGCCGAGGGTCGCCGCATCCGCGCCGCCTTCATTGCACCGGCCGGCAGCAGCATCGTTTCTGCCGACTATTCGCAGATCGAGCTGCGCATCATGGCGCATCTTTCGGAAGACCCTCGCCTGCTCGAAGCCTTCGAGCAGGGTGAGGATGTGCACCGGGCCACCGCCGCCGAGATCTTCGGCGTCACGCCGCTGGAGGTCGGTCCGGACCAGCGCCGCGTCGCCAAGGTCATCAACTTCGGCCTGATCTACGGCATGAGTGCCTTCGGGCTGGCCCGCCAGCTTGATCTGGAGCGCAGCGCGGCGCAGGCCTACATCGAGCGCTACTTCGCCCGCTATCCCGGCGTCGCCCGCTACATGGAAAGCACGCGCACCGCCGCCAAGCTCGAAGGCTACGTCGAGACCGTTTTCGGCCGCCGCCTGTGGCTGCCCGACATCCGCTCCAGCCAGGTTGGTCGCCGCCAGGGTGCCGAGCGCGCGGCGATCAACGCGCCGATGCAGGGCACCGCCGCCGACCTGATCAAGCTGGCGATGATCGCCGTGCAGCGCTGGCTGGACGAGAAAAAACTGGCAACCCGGCTGGTCTTGCAGGTGCACGACGAACTGGTGCTGGAGGTACCGGATACCGAGCTGGCGCTGATCCGCAGCGAACTGCCGCGGCTGATGACGCAGGTGGCCAAGCTCAAGGTGCCGCTGGTGGTCGAGGTCGGCGTCGGCGCCAACTGGGACGAGGCCCACTAGGGGCTCGCGCCACGAAGCGCATTAGCGCTTTGCGCTACGCAGCCCCGCTGATTTTTCCGGTGCGCTGGTTTGGCTTCTGAGCGGCAAAATGCGCCATTCCAGTGGGCACGCTCTGTTGGATGCGATGCCGGAATCAGATGTGCAACAGCTCGACAAAGCGCTGCGGTTTGTCGAAACCGAGGAACTCCAGCGCCAGAACGGCCTTGCTGCTAAAGGCCGGGTGTGGGTAGAGGCGGTTAAAGACTTGCGTGGTTCTTACCAGCATGTCTGGCCCGGGCGCCTCGGTCGCGTTGCAGACGCCGGCCAGCATCAGCCGGAGCAGCCCGAAACGTGAAATCATCCCCAAGAAATGACGATACGGGTCGGTCGATCCGAAAGGAAACATCTCGCGGAACATTTCGTTCAGGAGATAGTTGTTGAGCAGTACCGGGGCGGCTTCGAGCGCGATCGTCATGCGCTGCAAGCCAGTCTGGTAGTTGCGAATAAGGGGCTCCCAGTCGGGCGTGTCACTGCCCTTGGCCTTTCCGCAGAGTCCTGCTGCGACGGCGTCTTGTACGGTCGCTTGTGTCGGCGAGTTCCTTCTCTCGGCCTGTCCTTGCCAGAATTTGAAAAACAGCTGGGCTTGCCCGCTATGGTTGGGGGCCGTTTTGGTCAGCGTTTCCAGCATGGCTCCGTTTTCGATCTGCTTGACGAAATCAACCAGAAAGCGCGGAACGTCCAGCGTGCGATCTTTCGCGATGAACTCATCCAGCTGGTGGCAGAAGTGCCCGATGAGCACGAGTCGTTGCCACAAAAGCAGGTCGCCTGCCTGCATCAGCTGAAAGCAGAAGCCACGAATATCGTTGATCTGCAGCGGAGACAGTTTTCCTTGCAGGGCGAGTGCCGTAACGGTGGCCGGGCGGATGACGATCGGGGCTTCGATCAGGTCGAGCGCATTTTCTGCAAGTAATGCTTTTCGTGCGGCTTCCGGGCAGGCCAGGTCAAGCGCGTATTCGACTTGTCCGGCAACATCGCGCGCGCGCCTGGGGAAGGTCGCACAGGTGTTCGACAGATAATCCTCGCCCAAATCCCGGTGGATCGCACAAAGGCCTTGCTCCAGAAAAGGGCACCCCTGGTTTTCCACCGTCAGGTTGATCCGTGCGGGGTCGCCACACGGATTCCGCTCTGCGTTGGGTAGCAGCTGGACGAACTGTTTCAGGCGGTCAACGAGGTGAGGCTGGTCGACGTGGCGGTAAGCCTTGAGCGTCTGCTTGTCGATTGGAATGTTCCATCCTGCGCAGCAAGTGTCTTCGCAGGCGTTGCCGGTACAGTGGAAGTCTGCGGCATAGCGAGGCATCACGGCCTCAAAGGTACGAGTCGGGTGAAGTTCTGGCATAACAAAAAAGTACGGAGTTGTTGGCACGCTATTTATCATGGCGCCGAAACCGAGGCAACCCGGTTTATGCCGCGAACTCCTACTCCTTGGATCTACCGAGGGCATCCCGGCAAATACAGGGGGCACTGGATTCTTGTGGCAGAAGGCGTGCTACACCCGGCTCGGCCAGCTGAGTACCAGACACTCGCCATAAGCAAACTTCAGTTGCGACCATGCGGTCACGGGCAGTTGTTGCGCATGTCCTGCCGCTGCCCGCATCACGCCGGCATGGGTGACGACGATGCAGGCGGCCAGGCCTTCCGCTGCCAATGCATTCAGACTGGCGACGCTGCGCGCCTGCAGCATTCCCGCCGATTCACCACCCGGTGGCGCGTAGTGCAGCAGGTCGGCGGCCCAGGCGTCGAGAGCGGCGATGCTGATGTCGTCCCAGCGCTTGCCTTCCCATTCGCCGAAATGCATTTCCATCAGCCCAGGCACCAAGCGTGGCGCTGGATGCAAGGCTTCGGCCAAAGCGCGGCAGCGTTGCAGCGGGCTGGAGATCACGGGCAGATCGGGCGGCAGCCGGGCGCGCAACGCCAGCGCCGTTTGCGCAACTTCAACGGCAGGCAGATCGAGCTGCCCGTAGCAGACGCCGGCTTCAACCTGCGGCCGCGGGTGGCGGATCAGGAAAACCTGCACAGCAGGCCGAGGTAGAAGGCGACTTCGGAAAGCTGCTGCGTGGCACCGAGGCAGTCGCCGGTATAGCCGCCGAGCCGCTGCTGGAACTTGCGTGCCAGAAAGGCAGTGGCCGCTGCTGCCAGCAGTACGCCGACGATTGCGGACAGTGGCGGCAGCATCAGCAGCGCAACCAGACCGAATGCGGCAGCCACTGCCAGCTCGCTGATCGAGATGCGTGTCGCCAGCGGCTTCGCCTTGCCTTCGTCGCGGGCGTAGTCGAGAAAATGCATGACCGAGGTGGCGCACAGCCGCGACAGCGCGTGGCCGGCGACCAGCGCCGGCGCCACCAGCAGCATGTCGAGCTCGACCAGGGCCATGAACTTGGCGAGCAGGAGCAGCACCAGCGCAATGGCGCCGTAGCTGCCGATGCGTGAGTCCTTCATGATTTCCAGCGTGCGTTCGCGCGTCCAGCCGCCGCCAAAGCCGTCGACCATGTCTGCCCAGCCATCTTCGTGGAAGGCGCCGGTGACGAAGATGGTCGCCGCCATTGCCAGCAGCACGGCCAGTGTCTTCGGCCAGAAGAAGGATGTCAGTGCGAAGACCAGTGCGCCGATCAGGCCGACGATCAGCCCGACCAGCGTGAAATAGCGCGCCGAATGATTGAGCGCGTCCGCCGAATGGCCGACCCAGCCGGGCACCGGCAGCCGCGTGAAGAAGCGCAGCGCGCCGAAGAAATACTCAAGTTCGCGGCGGAGAAAGGTCATTAAAAATTCCGGTTAACCACGAAGGGCACGAAGATCACGAAGAAATGCATGCAAGATTCGCCCTGTTTTTTCTTCTCTTCGTGCCCTTCGTGGTCTTCGTGGTTCAATCTTTTTCAGAAACGCCGGCCGATTCGAAGCTGGCCATCTCGTTGAGGAAGGCGGCAGCTGCCTTGACCAACGGCCAGGCCAGTGCGGCACCAGTGCCTTCACCGAGGCGCAGGCCGAGGTCGATCAGCGGCTCAGCGTCGAGCGCCTTTAGTTGTGCCTGATGGCCGGGTTCGGCTGAGCGGTGGCAGAACACGGCGTAGGGCAGGATGTTCGGCTCGATGCGTGCGGCAACGAGGAAGGCCGAACCGACGATGAAGCCGTCGATCAGCAGCACCATGCCGGCCTCCGCTGCACCGAGCATGGCGCCGGCCATCATGGCGATCTCGAAACCACCGAATTCGGCGAGCACCGCCTGTGCATGTTCGCTGCTGCCTTTGGCGTCGGCGGGCAGGCCGGCGCGTTCAGCGGCCTGTTTGAGCAGTGCGCGTTTGCGTGTCAGGCCGGGGTCGTCCAGCCCGGTGCCGCGGCCGATGCATTCATCGAGCGGGGTGCCGGTCAGATAGTGGGTGATCAGCGAGGCGGCGGCGGTGTTGCCGATGCCCATTTCGCCGAAGCCCAGTACCTTGCAGCCGCTCGCCGCCAGTTCGCGCGCCAGCGCGGCGCCACGGGCAATCGCCGTGTCCCGCTCGGCCGGGGTCATCGCCGCTTCCTCGATGTAGTTGCGCGTGCCCGGTGCCACCTTGGCGTCGACCAGCCCGTCGCGGGGGCCGAAGTCGTGGGCGACGCCGGCATCCACGATCTTCAGGCCGAGGCCGTTGGCGCGGGCAAAAACGTTGATGGCGGCACCGCCGGCCAGAAAGTTCTCCACCATCTGCCAGGTCACATCCTGCGGGAAAGCAGAAACGCCGGCTTTGGCCGCGCCATGGTCGCCGGCGAAGACGGCAATGTGCGGTGCCTCAAGGCTGGGCGTCAGTGTCTGCTGGATCAGGCCGACTTGCAGCGCCAGGCGCTCCAGTTGTCCGAGTGCGCCCTGCGGCTTGGTCTTGAAATCGATCTTGTGTTGCAGGGCGGCAGCAAGCCCGGTGTCGGGGCGGGCAATGTTAAAACGCATGGAAGTTCTGCCAAAAGAAGAAGGTCGGATTATACCGGCTGCCCTCCTGTGCTATTTTTGACCTATGAAAGAACTTGTCATCGGTGGAGCCCGTTCGGGAAAGAGTGCGCTGGCTGAAAAGCATGCGCGGGAAAGCGGCTTGCGCGTTGTCTATGTGGCGACAGCCGAAATTGCCGACGCAGAAATGGCGCGCCGTATCGCCCACCACCGCGCCCGCCGCCCGTCCGAATGGGGGCTGGTCGAGGCTCCGCTGCAACTTGCAGCCGCCCTGCAGGCGCATGCCGCCAAGGATACCTGCCTGGTCGTCGACTGCTTGACGCTGTGGTTGTCGAACCTGCTCTTTGCCGGTGCAGCCGCGCGCCAGGCCGAGGCCAACGAGGCCATCGACTGCCCGTTGCTGGCCAGCGAAACCGCCGCACTGATTGAAACTCTGCCGACCCTGCCCGGCTGGGTGACGCTGGTTTCCAACGAAGTCGGCTGGGGCATCGTCCCCATGCACCCCGTATCACGCTGTTTTGCTGACGAGCAGGGACGTATCAACCAGCGCGTCGCAGCGGTCTGCGACCGCGTCACGCTGGTGGCAGCAGGGCTGCCGCTGGCGCTCAAGTAAGGGTAAGCTGCGAAGAAACATCGGGGGAGAAATTCATGCACCGCCTGCTCGACGTGCTTGCTTCCGGCGTGCACGACGCCAAGAACGAGCTCTTCTTTGCCGAATCGCAGATCGCCGTGGCCGAAACCACTTACGGCATTGATCTCTCGGAAGCCCGTTACGCCATTGAGGCTGCATCCGGCCGACTGTCACGCACCCTCTCCGCCTATCACCTGCTGCGCAAGGATGCTTCGCTCTCGATCGTGCCGAGCGTGATCGATGACCTGTGCAGCGAAATCGCCCTTGACCAGAAAAAACATCTGGCCAATGCCGGCATTGCCCTCGAAGTCGACTGTTCGGTGCGTGACGAATGGCCGATCGATCGCGACCTGATTACCGATCTGCTCAACAATGCCGTGCAGAACGCCGGTCGGCACGCACGCAGCAAGGTGCGCCTGAAAGCCTGGAACGACGAGGCCACCCTTTTCTTCCGTGTCGAGGATGACGGGCCAGGTTTTGCCGAATCCAGTGCGGGCATCAAGCGTGGTACCGGCCTCATCGTCGCCGAGCGGATCGCCTCACTGCATACCCGCGCTGGTCGTCACGGCAGCCTGCATCTCGCCAACGGTGGCGAACTGGGTGGCGGCTTCTTCGAGATGCACCTGCCCTGACCTGCGGCCATGGCGATCATCGACTACCGCGAGAAGCGCTTTCTAGTCATCGACGATCAGCCGATGGCTCGCGAAAGCCTGCGCGCCATTGCCCAGACGGCGGGCGCTTTCGCCGTGGAATTTGCTCCCGGCTACCAGGACGCGATCTTCAAGATCCGCAACAACACGCCGGACATCATCCTCTGCGACTACATGCTGGGTAACGGCCGCTCTGGCCAGCAACTGCTGGAAGAACTGCGCCGCTTCAACCTGCTGCCCGACGAAACCATCTTCATGATGGTCACCGGCGAACAGTCGTACGAGCAGGTCGTGGCAGCCGTCGAGCTGGTGCCGGATGACTACATCATCAAGCCCTTCTCGCCGGACAAGCTGATCCTGCGCCTCGACCGTGTCGCCGCCAAAAAACAGTTCTTCGCCGGCTTCTACCGCGAAAAGCGCAAGCAGGAATACGCCAAGGCGCTGGCCATTCTTGCCAGCATCAAGGATAGCGAAGCCGGGCGCGCCTATCGTTTCGAATCGCTGCGCCAGGAGGCCGAAGTGCATTTGGCGAGCGGGGATGCAGAAAAAGCCGAAATTGCCTACCGAGGCATTCTTGAACGCTACGAATTTCCGTGGGCACGCGCCGGCGTCGCCAAATCGCTGCACCACCAGAACCGCCTGACCGAAGCGCGCGAGGAAATCGAAAAAGTTGTAGCGGGTACGCCTCATTACTTTGACGCCGCCGACCTCAAGGCCAACATCTGCATGGCACAGGGCGAGCATGCCGAAGCACAGAAGGTGCTCGACGAAGTGGCAAAAAAAACACCGCGCAACTATCTGCGCAAACGCTTGCTGGCCGAAGCCGCCGAACTCAACGGCGACACGGCTGCGGCGCAGGCGGCGATGGCCGACGTGGTGAGCAACGACACCATGCCCGGCGCGGTTTCAACGGAAGACCAACTGGCCCTGGCGCGCACCCACGTCGGTGCTGGCGATCTGATCTCGGCCGAGAAAGTGCTGTTGCTGATGCGTGAATCCGAAGTCATGAACCTCGATCTGGCACAGCAGGCGAGTTTTTCCGCGCTGCTGGCTGTTGCCTCGGCCGCCAAGGGAAAGCCAAAGTTTGCCGGCCTGCGCCCGGCGCTGCTCGCCTCACCGTTGCCGACCGTGTCGCGGGTCGACGTGCTGCGCGGCGCGCTGGCGGTGGATGACCGCGAGCTTGCCGACAGCCAGGCCCGCCAGCTAATGTCGGGAGAGGACGCTAAAAAGGTCTTTGGTGCCGTACGCAAGCTCTACGCCCTGCAGGGGCGCGAACCCGATTTCCGCGAGATCCAGCGCCAGGTGGCGCTGCAGCGGATTCACCACGACGAGGAGCCGGAACCCGGTGGCTGACCTTCTGACTTTGATGACCCGTTTTTTTGCCAAGAACTTCCTGCGGCGAAGAGGTCGGCATTCCTTTTGCAGTTTCTCGCCGATACACTGAGCCTGTTTATTTACCCCCTCATTTTCTGGAGAACGAAGCATGCAAGGTTTGTTTGAGTACCGGCTGGAAGGTAGCGGCGACGCGCTTGCACTGAGCGTCGATGTCAATTCAGTCACCGCCAAGGCCCTGGCCCGACTGGATCGCTACATCAACTGGGACGAAGTCCTGAAACTGACGGAGAGTGACCCGGAAGCAGCGCGTGCCGCCGAGCGCCTGCATACCGTTTTGCAGCATATGGGCCGCTAACGAGCTTGAGCGCTGGGGAAGTTACCTGCGTAACGCAACAGCCCTTCTGGAGGAAAATTGCATGAAACCCAAACAATCGATTGCCGGAACAGTTGCCGTGCTGCTCATGGCAGCCTCCCCGGTCTTTGCCCAAAATCCGAACATGACTGCCGAGCGCATGGCAGAGTTTCAGAAGCAGCTTCAGGAACAGCAGCGCAAGGGAAAACTCGCTCCCGGCGTGCAGATTCCAGGTGGTACCGTTACAGAAACCCCTTCGGACAAATACAGCGGTGCCGACAAGGCGGAGCTGGTAAAACTCACCAGAAACACCTGGCAAAGCAAGTATCCCCAGGACCAGATCATGGCTATCCGGATCGGCATGCAGAGCTGGGAACGCAAGAGCGAAAAGCGTTGGAGCAGCGGCACCAATTCCTGGTACATGGTCGATTACTCGCAGATCCAGGCCATGGTCATCGTGAAAAAGGACGCGCAATTCGCAGCGATTTATCCTTTCAATATTTCGAAGGATCACACCGACGGCAACAAGATCAGTGTCGATGCCACCGGCAGAGACAATCCGATGATGCATCGGCAGATTGCTCTGGGCGATCTGAAACTCTGATCCAAGCGTCTGCCAAGGGCGTTGCGTAGCCTCGATCACATTCTGGTGTCGAGGCTACGCCCGCCATAATCGTTAACTTGTCGGCAACAGACCCGCCAGCTTCTCCCACCTGAACGCCTGCTCCACCGAATCGGCCAGCCGGTCGATATCTGCTTCGCGTCGCGCGGCGGCGTTAAAGCGCGTGTCGACGCCATCCGTGATCTCGGCGCCGGCCCATTGCAGCAGCGCAGCCAGGGCCTCCGGTGCATCAAAGAGGCCGTGGCAGTAGGTGGCGAGAATTTGTCCATCGGCCGATAGCGCCCCGTCGGCGTGACCCGCCAGCGTCGTTGCTGCATTGGCCAGGGCTGGCCCGGTGGTGATACCCATGTGGATTTCGTAGCCGCTCACGGCCGGTGCGCCGGGCAGGTTCAGGGTGCCGTGCACGTTCTTCAACTGCTTCTCTGCATCCAGCGTCGTTTCGCAGTCGAGCAGGCCGAGGCCGGGCAGGCTGCCGGCCTTGCCTTCCAGCCCCAGCGGGTCATGCAGTTGTGTGCCGAGCATCTGGAAACCGCCGCAGATGCCGATCAGCTTGCCGCCATAGCGCAGGTGTTTCTCGATGGCTGCTTCCCAGCCGTTGGCGCGCAGCCAGGCGAGGTCGGCCTGCACCGCCTTGGATCCGGGCAGCACAATGAGGTCGGCAGCAGGCGGCGGTTCCCCGGGCCCGATGAAGCGGAAATCGACTTCGGGGTGGAAGCGCAGCGGGTCAAGGTCGTTGTGGTTCGAGATGCGCGGAACGGCCGGGGCGATTACTTTCAGCTTGGTCACGCCCTTGGCCTCGGTGCCGCGTGGCAGCGCATCCTCAGCATCGAGGTAGAGGCCGTGCAGGTATGGCAATACGCCGAGCACCGGTTTGCCGGTGCGCGCCTCCAGCCAATCCAGACCGGATTCGAGCAGCGTGATGTCGCCACGGAAGCGGTTGATGACGAAGCCTTTGACCCGCGCCTGCTCGCTGGGGGAAAGCAGTTCCAGCGTGCCGACGAGATGGGCAAAGACGCCGCCACGATCGATGTCGGCGATCAGGATCACCGGGCAGTCGACGGCCTCGGCAAAGCCCATGTTGGCGATATCGCGGTCACGCAGGTTGATCTCGGCCGGGCTGCCGGCGCCTTCGACCAGCACGCAGTCGTATTGCGCGCAGAGCCGTTCGTAAGATTCGAGCACCGCCTTCATCGCCCGTGGCTTGTACTCGTGATAGGCCACGGCGTCGAAATCCTGAAGCGCCTTGCCGTGGATGATCACCTGCGCCCGCTTGTCGGTGTTGGGCTTCAACAGCACCGGGTTGAAATCGCTGTGCGGCTCGATGCCGGCAGCCAGTGCCTGCAGCGCCTGGGCGCGACCGATCTCGCCGCCATCAACAGTGACCGCCGAGTTGAGTGCCATGTTCTGCGGCTTGAAGGGCGCCACGCGTACGCCGCGCCGCTTGAGGATGCGGCACAGCGCAGCCACCAGCGTGGTCTTGCCGGCATCGGAAGTGCAGCCCTGAACCATCAGGGTGGGGGTAGTCGTTGAAGCCATCGTACAATCTCGTCCTGCGAATTTTTCTCACCGCCATTTTCTCATGCCCCTTGTGCCGCCCCCGCTTTTTCTGCCCCTTGCCGCCCTGGCCGCAGCGGCGCTCGACCGCCTGTTCGGCGAGCCGGTGCACTGGCATCCGCTGGTCGGCTTCGGCAATGTCGCCAAGCGCATCGAGCAGGCGCTGAATCGCGCTGGCGGTTACCGGCTGCTCGGCCTGCTCGCCTGGTGTCTGGCCGTGCTGCCGCTGGTGGGCCTGTCATTCTTTCTGTGTTCGCTGCCCTACGGCTGGCTGCTGCACCCGCTGCTGCTCTCGTTCGCCCTCGGTGGCCGGGCACTGGCTGAACACGGCGAGCGCGTAGCCAGGGATCTCGCTGCTGGCGACCTCGATGCCGCACGCACTCATGTCGGCTGGATGGTGTCGCGCGATACACGCTCCCTCGATGCCGAGGGCGTCTCGAAAGCGGCGGTCGAGTCCCTGCTTGAAAACGGCAACGACGCGGTATTCGGCGCGCTGTTCTGGTTCCTGCTGCTCGGCGGCCCCGGCGCCCTGCTCTTCCGTCTGGCCAATACGCTGGATGCCATGTGGGGCTACCGTAACGAACGATTCTTCTATTTCGGCGCAGCCGCAGCGCGCTTTGACGACGTGCTCAACTATCTCCCGGCGCGCCTGACAGCACTCTCCTATGCCCTCTTCGGTAATACCCGCCGGGCGCTGGCCTGCTGGTGGGCGCAGGCGCCGCGCTGGGACAGCCCGAACGCCGGCCCGGTGATGGCTGCCGGCGCCGGTGCGCTGCAGGTCTCGCTGGGCGGCGCGGCGATTTATCACGGGCATCTGGAAGTGCGCCCGACGCTGGGCGAAGGCCGGCCGGCGGCGGCACAGGACATTCATCGGGCGTTGCTACTGGTGCGGCGCAGCCTGCTGCTCTGGCTGGTGCTGGCGCTGCTGCTCGGTGGTCTCATCGCCTATGGGGTGCCGCATGCTTGAACACGGCGGGCGCCTGCGTCTGGCTGCCGAGCGTTGGAATATCCCGCTTGCCGAGTGGCTTGATCTATCAACCGGGATCAACCCGCAGGCCTACCCGGTGCCACCGCTCGCGGCCGATTGCTGGCGCCGGCTGCCGGAGGAAAACGACGGGCTGGAAGCGGCTGCGGCGGCCTGTTACGGCAACCCCAACCTGCTCGCCCTGCCCGGCTCGCAGGCCGCCATCCAGTGGCTGCCGGCCTTGCTGCCGCGTGCGGCGGTAGCTTGCCTGACGCCGATCTATGCCGAGCACCCGCAGGCCTGGGAGCGTGCCGGCCACAAGCTGCGCCGCCTGCAGAATGCCACGCTGCCACGGGCGCTGGCGGCCGCTACGCCGAATATCCTGCTGTGCAACCCGAACAACCCGACGGCCCGCGTTTTCAGTCGCGACGAACTGCTCGACGCTGCAACTCAGCTACAAAAACGCGGCGGCACCCTGGTGGTCGACGAAGCCTTTGGCGATGCCGATCCAGCCAATTGCGTGGCCGATGTGGCCGGTACCGAGGTCGCACCGAACCTGATCGTGCTGCGCTCGATCGGCAAGTTTTTCGGCCTGGCCGGTGCGCGTGTCGGTTTTCTCTTTGCACAGCCGGCGCTGCGCGCTCGTATGGCCGAAGCCATCGGCCCCTGGGCGGTCAGTGGTCCCGCCCGTGCGGTGGCGGCGGCAGCGCTGGCAGACAGCGCCTGGCAGGCAACAGCGCGGCAGCAACTGGCGCTTGCCAGCGAGCGGCTGGCGCAACTGCTGGCGCCCCTGGGTGAGGGAGCGGAAAGCGGCGTGCGCACCGAACTCTTCTACTGGCTGCCCTGCGCTGAAGCCGTGGCGCTGCATGATTTCCTCGCCCAGCGTGGCATCCTGGTCCGCCTCTTTTCCGACATCCCCGGGCTGCGTTTCGGTCTGCCGGGCAACGAACCTGAATGGCAGCGTCTGGCTGCCGCTATCAATGACTGGGAATCCAAGTGAATTTCTCTGCGTTTTCTCTGCGTCTTTGCGCCGCTGCGGCAGGTGTATTCCTGCTGCCGTTTGCTCATGCCGAAGTCAGCGTCCGTGACGATCTCGGCAAAACGGTGCGCTTGGCCCGGCCGGCGCAGCGCATCGTCAGTCTCGCCCCGCACATGACCGAGACGCTGTTTGCGGCGGGCGCCGGCGCACAAATCGTCGGTACGGTGGATTACAGCGACTACCCGGAAGCGGCAAAAAAGATACCGCGCGTTGGCGGCTATTCGCGTTTCGATCTGGAGGCCGTGGCGTCACACAAGCCGGATCTGATCGTCGCGTGGTACAGCGGCAACGCGCCGGCTCATATCGAAAAGCTGCAGGCAATGGGCTACCCGATCTACATTTCGCAGCCGAACCAGATCGCCGATGTGCCCACCGAAATCGAGCGTCTCGGCCAACTTGCCGGCACGGCTGCGACAGCACAGGCGGCGGCAAACGCCTTCCGTGAGCGGCTGGCCGCCCTTACTGCTCGCTACAGCCAACGCTCGACCGTGCGCACTTTCTACCAGATCTGGAAACAGCCGCTGATGACCATCGGCAAGAAGCAGATCATCTCCGACGCTGTCCGCCTGTGCGGCGGCGAAAACGTTTTCGGCAAGCTGGAAACCATGGCGCCGACGGTGACAGTGGAAGCCGTGATCGCCGCCAACCCGGAAGCCATCATCGCCAGCGGCATGGGCGACTCGCGCCCGGAGTGGCTGGACGACTGGAAGAAGTGGACCAGCATCGAGGCGGTGAAGCGCGACAACCTGTTCTTCGTGCAGCCCGAGCTGATCCAGCGGCACACGCCGAGGTTGCTGGAAGGAACGGAGATGCTGTGCAAGCACCTGGAGACGGTGCGGGAACGGCGGGGGAAGTAGGCAGTCTCTCCGTTTCAGGGGGCTACTGAAAACAAACTGACCCCCTTTGGAGGGGGGGGCACAAAGGGTAGCGTCCCCTTTCCCCGCTTTCCCCCGCCGCCATTCTTGAATTTGCCCGCGAGCATCAGGCGCTCGTTCAAACCAATCAAACCGCGCGGGGCTGAGTCATGCCCACGCTGCCGTTAGTGAATTCGTTGGCTACGCCGGGGCACTGGGCATGGTTCATCGCACCTGGCCGGGGAACGCAGCCAGCGCGACCTAGTCGCATCAACGCACGTCTCTCGCAGCAAAGTCAGCCGCTTATAGCACTGAAGACGGCCCGGAGCCTTTCGCGGGTCGATACACTTGCTCTGGGGCGAAAAGAGGCGTAATTTCCGCTTTTATTCCCAGCGGAGTGTCGCCATGGCTACCGTCATTCATACCGGCCCTGACAAGGACCTTGCAGCGCAGTACTTCGCAGAAGCCCTGCGCCATCATTCCCAGGTGGGTATTGCCAAACACCTTGGCATCACAACCCGCACTGTCCGCCACTGGATAGCCAAGCAGACCGTTCCGCAGAGTTATGTCTTCGGCCTGCAGCGCCTGCTCCCGCTGGAAACGCCCATCGAGGGCGATGCCCCTTTTTCCTTCATTGATCTCTTTGCCGGAATCGGCGGCATCCGACAAGCCTTCGAGGGAATTGGCGGGCGCTGCCTCTTTACCAGCGAATGGGACGGCTACGCGCAGAAGACCTATGCCGAGAACTACCCCGATGGTCATCCCATCAACGGCGATATCACACAGGTGGATGCGGCGGAAATTCCTGACCACGATTTGCTGCTCGCCGGTTTTCCCTGCCAGCCTTTCTCGATTGCTGGCGTCTCGAAAAAGAATGCTCTCGGCCGTGCCCATGGTTTCGCATGCGAAACACAGGGCACGCTCTTTTTCGATATCTGCCGCATCATCGAAACAAAGCAGCCGCGAGCGTTCCTGCTGGAGAACGTGAAGAACCTCATGTCTCACGACAAGGGGCGTACCTTCGACGTCATCAAGCGTTCGCTGGCTGATCTGGGCTACGACATTTACCCGCGTGTGGTCGATGGAGCGCACTTTGTGCCACAGCACCGCGAACGCATTCTCATTGTCGGTTTCCGTAAGGCTGACACGGTTAACTTCGACTGGGATGCCTTGCCGCTGCCGAAGAAAGGTGAGCACAAGCTCAAGGAAATCCTGCATCGCTGCGACGGCAGTGAGCCGATGTTGCCGTGGGATGGCGATCGTTTCTTCAACCACGCTGCGAAGCAGGTTGATCCCAAGTACACGCTGACCCCCAAGCTGTGGGCGTACCTGCAAGCCTATGCGGAGAAGCATCGAGCCAAGGGCAACGGCTTCGGCTTCGGCCTGGTGAACCCGGAGAGTGTGACCCGCACGCTGTCTGCCCGTTACTACAAGGATGGTTCGGAGATTCTTGTCTATCAGGGGGAGGGCATGAACCCGAGGCGGCTGACGCCGCGCGAATGCGCCCGCCTGATGGGTTTCCCGGATTCGTTCCGGATTCCCTGTTCCGATACGCGAGCCTACAAGCAGTTTGGAAATTCAGTTGTCGTTGATGTGATGTCCCACGTTGCCCGGTTGATGCAGCCGATTCTGAAGGCTGACATCCTGGAACCGGAGCTTCCCCTTCGTTACGCCACTGCCTGAGGAGTTGCCATGCAAATCGAATCCCGCATCCCGAAGTTAAGTGAAATGTCGTTTGACGGCGCACTGGTCTGGTTTACAGAAATGCAGTGTCGCGATCTGTTGTTTCATCCCGAGGATGATCCGGCCGATGTCATCCGTGTTGCCGATGGCACGCGCACATTCTCCGCAAGCGAACAGGAAGAACTTCGTTTGTTGCTGAGCGAATTGGAGCGCGAACTGGGTCACGAGCAAATGATCGAGGCTGCTTACCCCGTGTTCATGCGTGCCGCAGGAATCCAGCTCAACGCTTGATGGTTGATGTAGTCGACAAGGCAACCCGTAGCCGGATGATGTCCGGCATACGGGGTAAGGATACGAAGCCTGAGTTGGTGGTGCGGCGCTATCTGCATAGTCGTGGCCTGCGCTTTCGACTTCATGTGGCCGACCTGCCGGGAAAGCCGGATATCGTGCTGCCGAGGTTTCGAAAGGTTGTGTTTGTGCATGGCTGTTTTTGGCATCAGCACGCCGGATGCAAGTACGCGACGAAGCCGAGCAGTAGGGCGGATTTTTGGGCTAACAAATTATCCGATAACGTCGCTCGTGATCAGTACCAGATCAATGCACTCAACGAACTTGGGTGGACAGTGGTGATTGTTTGGGAATGCGAGTTACGTAGTGGTGTAGAGCGGCTGGCGGCACTTTACGCAGAAATCACTGGTGGCTCTCAAGAGCCGTCAGCATAAATACTCCGGTTCCTCTTGACCTCTGTGATGGGCGGTGGCTATATCCAACATTCCTATCGCATGAGGAATGCACCGTGTTTCCCACTATCTCGTCGCTGCTGCAGCGTTTTGTTGATCTCGGCGCTATAAATGCCTTTTCCAAACAGCTTGCCGAGAACGATAACTGCAAGCAACAGATTTATCTCGGGGGTAGTTTTGACATCCTCCAGATGTTCCCGTTTGCGGAGATCGAGGCATTTCCATCGCAGAAGGTGCCGAACTACAAGGCAAAGTTGAGGCTTTACTGGGTGACCGAGGATGCAGCGGAAATCGCCCAGGGAGCCCAGCTGATCCTCTATCCGAAATACCCGGAGGTTCGGTTGTCAGGCTTTCTTCGAGGATGTCGGCTGGCGCCCAGCGAGCATTTGCAGCCAGTGCCTGCCGAGATGCGGAAGTTCAACAAGGGACCGGATGGACGTGTTTTGTTTTTCGCGATCACCGGTGCGGGTGAGACGCTGGCGTATTTGGCTCCTGCGGGCAGCGCCTTGGCGAGGGAATTCGCCAGCCACCAGAATAATGGCAGGTACCTATCAAAGAGCGTCTTCTACGAACTGCCGCTGCCTCGCTTTGATTCGAAGCTGGCTCTGCTTAAGCGACTCAGCGAGATACGTGATCACGGGTGGCATGACTCTATGCGCCTCAATAAGGCTGGTGAGGCGATCCCCTACAAGGCACGGAATGGTGGCGGATACACCCTTGAAGCGCTACTGGGCATCATCCCGAACGGCCGTGCTGAACCAGACTATCTCGGCTGGGAGATAAAGGCGTACAGCCGTGATCGAATCACGCTGATGACACCTGAGCCAGATGCCGGGCTCTATGGGCAGCAGGGGGTAGAGGCGTTTGTCCGGCGGTTCGGAAGTCCAACGCAGGATGACACGCTCTACTTTACCGGCACCCATCGTGCAGGCTGTCGAAACGAAAAAACATGCCTAACGATGATGCTGCGCGGCTTCGACGAAAAAAAGAACATCGTCACTGATGTGGCTGGGGCAATCGAGTTGCTGACGGATTCCGGCGAGTGCGTTGCTGGATGGAGTTACGCAGATCTGATGTTGGGCTGGAACAAGAAGCACGCGCATGCTGCTTATGTTCCATACGAGTCGCGCCAGGATGGTGATCCTGCATACAAATACATGAGTCCCGCCTTGCTTGGTGAGGGCACGGATTTCACCCGATATCTCGCGGCGGTATCGGCAGGTCTGGTGGTGTTTGACCCCGGTTCAAAAGTTATGGCGGCAAGCACTACCCGATCTAAGGTTAAGGCCAGAAGTCAGTTCCGGATGTCGTTGCGCCACTTGCCGACGCTGTACCGTCAGTTTGGGCCGGCCGAATTCTGATTCGTGCTTGTCTTTGCAGGAATCAAACAGGCCAAAGGAGCTATAGAGCTATAGGAGCTATAGGGGGCAGCTTCAATTGGTATACACGTCTGCCGACAATCTGACCGCACTGGCTTCGCGCACAACTATTCCTCGAAGGTATCGCGCAACACGCCCAGCAGCGCGGACAGGGTCGCAGCATTCACCTTGCCCATGCGCTTGACGAGCCGCACCTTGTCGAGCGAGCGCATCTGTTCGGGCAGGATCAGGCCCTTCTTGCCGCCGAAGCTGACGGGAATGCGGAACGGCGCGGGATGGCTGCCGGTGGTCATGGGGGCGACGAGTACGGTACGCAGCCAGTCATGTATCTCCGGAGGCGAGACGATCACGCAGGGGCGGGTTTTCTGAATCTCGGCGCCGACGGTGGGGTCGAGCGCGGCCAGCCAGATGTCGCCGCGTTTCACCTTCACCATGTCAGCGCAGCATCTTCAGCGCTGGCGAATTCCGGCCAGACCGCGGCATCGTCGCCTTGCGCGGCGAGCTCGCGCGCCGCGTCGGCCCAGCCTGCACGCGGCTGGTGATCGCGAATCGGGCGCAGCACGATGGTTCCGTTTTCCACGGAGATATCGACATCGGCGTCCAGGCCGGTTTCAACCAGCATGGGCTTCGGAATCAATACTCCCTGTGAGTTGCCGATTTTTCGAATGGCGGTGCGCATGGTCATCTCCTGGCAAAGTTTTACAATGTTATAACTATACGCTGCGAAAGAAAAACCGAAAACCCTGCCTGCGGCACTGCAATCCAGGTTTGTTTCGGCCGATATCCGTTAGTGGCACGCAATGCCTTGTGCATGCTATTCCGTCAGCCGCTCTTCCAGAAACTCCACGCACACCCGCAACCGCCCCGACGCTGACAGCCGCGACGGATACACCGCCCACACATCCACCCGCTGCGAATAATCCGGCAGCACGCGCACGAGGTCGCCGCGCTCCAGGCTCGGTGCCACATCCCAGATCGAGCGCAGGATGATGCCGTGGCCATCGATGGCCCACTGGTGCACGATCTCGCCGTTGCTCGCCGACATCGGGCCGCTCACCTTCACCGTTTCCTCGCCCTGCGGGCCGTGTAGCGTCCAGCGGCCGAAGTCCTGATAGCGCTCGCGGATGACGATGCAGCGGTGCTGTGCGAGGTCGGCGAGGCGCTTCGGCTTTCCCCATTTTTTCAGATAGGCCGGCGCGGCGCAGAGCACGCGCTCGTTGGCAGCGAGTCGGCGCGAGATCAGGTAGGGCTCGTGCGCTTCGCCGAAGCGGATGTCGAGGTGAAAGCCTTCCTCGATCAGGTCGACTGGTCGATCCAGCAGTTCAAGCTGGATTTCCAGTGCCGGGTGGCGCTTGGCCAGGGCCGAGAGCGCCGGCGCGACCCGGTTGCGGCCAAAGCCGGCGCTGGTGCAGATGCGCAAGAGGCCGGCGGGTTCGCTGCGCGTCTGCGAGACGGCGTCGGCCAGTTGGTCGACGTCGTCGAGGATGCGTTGCGCCCATTGCTGCGCCGTCTCGCCCGGCTCGGTGAGCGCTACGCTGCGTGTCGTCCGGTGCAACAGCGTGGTGGCCATCGTGGCTTCAAGGATGGCAATGCGCTTGCTGACGAAGGCGTTGGAGACGCCGAGTTCGCGCGCGGTGGCGGCGAAGCTGCGGTTACGGGCGACGGCACAGAACAGGCGCAGGTCGTCGAGTTGTGGCGTAGTTTTCACGATTCGTGAATGGTGAAGTGACAATTCTGTGGATTGTATTCCGATTCGTGGTTGATATCCTTGTGCCTCCCCTTTCGTACCTCAGCCGACCTGCCATGGATATTTCGCTCGCTTCCTTCGCCCTGCTTGTGCCGCTGCTGTTGGGGGCGGTTCTTGGTGGCGTCGGCGGCTTGCTCGGCATCGGTGGCGGCATCATCGCCATTCCCGTCCTGGCCATGGGCTTCGGCATGGATCAGCAGATGGCGCAGGGCACGGCGCTGGTGATGATCACGCCGAACGTGCTGCTCGCCTTCTGGCGTTACCGCCAGCGCCATCACCTGCCGCTACGCACGGCCGGGCTGCTCGGCTTGGCCACCTTGCTGGCGACCTGGCCGGCGGCGCGCCTGGCCGTGCAGCTCGATTCGCAGGTGTTGATGGTCTGCTTCGCGGTTTTCCTGCTTG
>JBAYVG010000046.1:0-23800 GCA_041674785.1 Rhodocyclaceae bacterium | reverse complement strand
GTCGGCGACGCCAATGGCGGCCTCACGCTTGGGGCGGCGGCTGGCGGAACCGGCACGATGAGCGCCAACAACGGCACCCTCGACCTGGCCATCGGCGGTACCGGCATTGCGATGTACAACGGCTCCTACCTCAACTCCACCGATGCCAGCCAGCCAGCAGGCGGCCTGATCGAGATATTCTTCGCCGGACTCGCTGCCGGAGGCTCGATGATCGACGGTGTCGCCACCTTCGACGGCGGCTACAAAGTCGGCGGCAATCTAACAACGCTGGGCAACGGATTGGACGTGACCTACGGCATACTCAGCAACCCGGTCGCCGATGCAATTAATTCGGCTGTCGCTGCATCCGTCGATTCGGCGGGCGGCACCAGCCAGCAGACGGACTCGCTGGCCCTCGTCGGACCGCTCGACGGCAGTAGCGGTGGTGGGCTGCCGGGTGCAGATTCGACTCAGACCGTCGGCGGCACCGAGGGCACTTTCGGCGGCGATGGATCCACTACCGATAGCGCCTCCAGCACCGACCCAACGCAGGATGAAAAGAATGCCCAGAAGAAACCCGCCCAGTGCAGTGCTTAAGCTGATTGCCGCTATCTCCGCACTGCTCCTGGCGGTGTCGGCACAAGCCAGTGGCGCCGGGTCGGTCACCCACCTGTCCGGCACGCTCGCTGCGAAGCGTGCCGATGGCAGCACCCGGCTGCTCTCGATCGCATCGGAAATTCGCGAGGGCGACGAGCTGACGACGCAGCGCGACACCTACGCACGGCTTAAATTTGCCGATGGCGGCGAAATCGTCATGCGTCCGGACACGGCCTTGCAGGTCAGCAGCTATACCTACAACGCCGACAAGCCGGAATCGGACAATGTTGTCCTTGGTTTACTGCGCGGCGGTCTGCGCGCACTCACCGGCTTGATCGGCAAGCGCAACCGCGATGCGTTCAAGGTGCGCACAACCACGGCCACCATCGGCATTCGCGGTACGCATTTCGGCATGCTGCTTTGTGCCGACAACTGTTCTGGCATCCCAACAGTGACCGGTCAGCCACCCGACAACGGCCTGCACCTTGACGTTGCCAGCGGCGCCATCGTGGTGACCAACAGTAGCGGCCAGGCCATCTTCAACGCCGGGCAGTTCGGCTTCGTCCGGGACAACCTCACGCTTCCCGTCGTTCGGCCGCCACAGGAAGCCATTCGCGTCACCATGCCGCAGGCAATCAGCGAGAATAAGTCCAGTGGTGCTGGCATCGGCCAGAGCAACCAGACACAGTGCGTCGTCCAATGAGATTACCGATGAAGACCTTGATTTCCCCACGCGCCCTGCTGCTACCGCTCGTCCTGGCTTGTACCCCGGTGCACGCATCGGCCTTGAGCAGTGGGAGCGGCTCACCGAGTGCTACCGCGCCATCCGCCGCCTTCGCCGACGTCACGGTGCCACTCGAAATCGTTGTGGCGCGCGACGTCACGCGGGTGGCGGCCGCCAAGCGGCTGGCCCGGCTCCATGCTGAAAGCGGCAACTGGGATGAGGCCCTGCGCGTACTCGAACGCTCGGCGCCGCACGCGCGCAAGGACGCTGAGTATCAGGGATTCGCCGGGACGGTGCTGCGCCGGTTGAAACGGCTGCCTGAAGCCGGCGAGGCTTACCGGCGGGCGATTGCGCTACAACCGGATGAAGGCCGCTGGTGGATAGGGCTCGGACTGACGCTGGAGGATTCCGGAAGGTACAAGGAGGCAAAGCAGGCGTTCATTGCCGCGCAGGAACGAGAGCAGACGCTGCCGCCAGCCCTGAAGAAACTTGCGGAAAAGCGCGGTCGTTGATGCTGAAGTGGCTGCTGACGATTGTCATCGTCGTCATCTTGCTCGGCCTGATCATGCCCAGACTTCGTCAGCGGGGTGGTAGTGGCCGACTACCGGGCGACGTAGCTGTACGCTGGCGTGGCCGCAATTATTTCTTCCCCTTCGCAACAACGATCCTGCTGTCGTTGCTGTTTATCGCGGTCAGTCGATTTCTTTGATTGCCGCAGCAACCGCTGCAATCCGTGCGGCGTGGATACGTTGCGGGATCTGCGCCGGGTCGGTACACGCCTTGGCGATCTCGCCAGCCGGCACTGCCTGCACGGCAGCCAGGGCGTAGCGCAGCCGATCTGCCGCCGCGTACGGCTTTTCCTCCCACCCCAGCCGGCCGTTGTAATCTGCCGCACAGGCCTGCAGGAGTTGCTCGAAGCGTTGTGGCCGACGCAACGCATCGCTTTTCTCGATCAGGCGCACGATGGTATCGGCGCGCAGTTCGGCGGCACGATGGATATCACCGTGGTAGCGGGCGGCCAGCACCGCCAGATCGCGACAGTCTGCCGGCACCTTGAGGCGGCCACTGACCGTTTCCACCAGCTTGACGCTGCGCGTTTCGTGCGCAATGTGGCGCGGCCATTCGGCGGGCGGCGTCGTGCCTTTCCCCAGATCGTGCAACAGGGCGGCAAAGCGTACCGGCAGCTCGCAGCTTCTGCGGGCGGCCATGTCGACCACCATCATGACGTGGATGCCGGTGTCGATTTCGGGGTGATACTCGGCCCGCTGCGGCACGCCGAACAGGCGATCCAGTTCCGGCAGCAAGCGCTTCAAGGCGCCGCAATCGCGCAGCACAGCGAACATGCGCGAGGGCTGCACTTCCATCAACCCCTTGGCCAGCTCCTGCCAGACGCGCTCGGGGACCAGTGCATCAACTTCGCCGTTGTCGACCATCTCCCGCATCAACACCTGCGTTTCCGGCGCAACTGAAAATTCGGTGAAACGGGCGGCAAAACGCGCTACGCGCAGGATGCGCACCGGGTCTTCGACAAAGGCTGCACCGACATGGCGGAACAGGCGCGCCTGCAGATCCTTCTGGCCATCGTAGGGGTCGATCAGCGCACCATCCTCACTGCGCGCCATGGCATTGATGGTCAGGTCACGGCGGGCCAGGTCTTCCTCCAGCGTCACTTCCGGTGCTGCGTGAAATGCGAAGCCGGCGTAGCCAGGCGCTGTCTTGCGCTCGGTACGCGCCAGCGCGTATTCCTCGTTGGATCGGGGGTGCAGGAAAACCGGAAAATCCTTGCCGACCGGGCGAAAACCCTTGGCCAGCATTTCCTCGGGCGTGCTGCCGACAACAACGTGGTCGCGATCCTGAACCGGGAGATTCAGCAGTTCATCGCGAACCGCGCCGCCAACAACGTAGATACGAACTGGCACTAGGCGACCACGCTCATTGCGTGTTTCCGGTAACTTCTGCGGCCGCAGCGGCACGCCATTCCTGCATCGCCGGCAGAGCCAGCATTGCATCCATCCAGGCACGGGTGGCGGCGGGCACGGCGACAGCGTAGGTGTTGAAGCGCCAAACCACGGGGGCGTACATGGCATCGGCAATCGAGAAAGTACCGAAGAGGAAGGGGCCCGCCGCCGCATGACGCGCCCGGCACGATTCCCAAAGGGCAACGATGCGCTCGATATCGGCTTCCGTTTCCGGCGTACGGCCGGCGCCCGGCTTTTCGGCGCAGACATTCATCGGCATGTTCTGGCGCAATGCGGTAAAGCCGGAATGCATTTCCGCGCTGATCGCCCGCGCCTCGGCTCGGGCTGCTGCACTGGCCGGCCAAAGCTGGGGCGCCAGTTCGGCAGCGTATTCACAGATGGCGAGCGAATCCCAGATGAGCAGGTCGCCTTCGCGCAGACACGGGACCTTGCCCGCAGGGGAGTGTCGAAGAATTGCGGTCTTGGAATCCGGCTGGCCGAGGCGAATGTTGATTTCCGCAAACGGCAAGCCGGCAACGCGCAAGGCCAGCCAGGGCCGGAGGGACCAGGAGGAAAGATTCTTGTCGCCGATCACCAGCTTGCGCATCTCTTTCCTCCAAACCCGGATCGGGTTGTGCTGTCAGCGCCCCGCGTGAAAGCGGAAGTCGTCGAGCTTCGACTTTGGTACCACCTTGCCGAGATAGGTCGGCGCGATCGCTTCCAGTGCTGCCGGGGCCCAGCCAGGATAGGTCTGGCCATCGGTGCTGGCGACGTTGTCGACATCCATCGAGCGCAGATTGTCAGGCGACATCGGCGGATCAGGCAGCAACCACAACAGACCCGCCTGCAGGTAGGCCCAGAAGTCGTTGAGTTGGTACACCGGGCGCTTGTTGCCGGAAACCGTACCGACGTACTCGACCAGTTCGCGTAGCGTATAGACCTTCGGGCCACACAATTCGTAGCGCTGACCGAAGGTTTTGATGTCTTCGATGCAGGAAACAAATGCATCGGCGACGTTGCCGACGTAGACCGGCTGGAACTTCGCGGTCATGCCACCGGCGGCAAAAACCGGAGCCAGTTTGAGAATGCCGGCAAAGGTGTTGAGGAACTTGTCGCCAATACCGAAAATCACCGACGGACGGAACACGGTCACGTCCAGATCCTTGGCAGCGGCCATCACGGCAGCCTCGCCCTCACCCTTCGAACGCAGGTATTCCGACGGGCCGTTCACATCGGCGCCGAGCGCACTCATGTGCACCAGGCGGCGAACGCCGGCCTGCTTCATGGCGGCGATGATCTTTTTCGGCAGCTCGGCATGAGCGGCACCAAAATGCTTGCCATACGGCAACTGCGAATCGTGGTCGTGCAGAATGCCGACCAGGTTGATCACGGCATCCTGATCGCGCATCAGTTCGACCAGCGTTGCTTCGTCATTGATATTGGCTTCAACCACCTCCACCATCGGCAGCATGATGTTGGCCTTGTTGCGCTCGCGGCGGCGAGTCGGAATGGTGACGTTGACACCGACCTGCGACAGGCGGTTGGCAATCCATGTACCGACGAAACCGCTTCCTCCCAGAAGCAATACATTCTTGATCATGATCGAACCCGATTTTTAGAGGCGTAAAGGCCGGTATTTTAAGGCAAATCGGGCCTCTCCGGGGCATTGGCGCGTACTCGCCCGGGTGCGATAGCGCCTTCCCGGGGCGTTTCCAGCCCGGCTAATATCATAACTTGATATATATCGGCGAAAACGTCAGAATGCCGGTCGCCGATTTGTACTCGGCACTTCATTCGGGGAAAACGGCATTGGCGTTTCTGGTATCACACTGGCCCGGCAAGATCGGGCGTTTTCTTGGCATTCCCGCTGCGGTAACCCATGGCAGCGAACAGTGGGTCGCTGCGCTCGGCGCGCTGCTTGGCGTCGCCACCGTAGTGCTGGCGACACACGCCCTGCTCGGACAAAAAGCCGCTGTCTTTGTCGTCCCCTCGCTCGGCGCTACCGCCGTGCTGGTCTTTGCTGCGCCTCACAGCGTCTTCGCCCAACCGTGGTCGGTGCTTGGCGGGAATCTGCTGTCGGCGCTGAGCGGCGTCCTCTGCCAGCAGCTGCTGCCGGATACGACAGTGGCGGCAGCCACCGCCGTTGCCGTCTCCATCGCCATCATGCATGCGGCGCGCTGCATCCACCCGCCGGGGGGAGCTACGGCGCTGGCTGCCGTCATCGGCGGGCCGGACATCCATCAACTGGGCTTCACCTACGCACTCTATCCGGTCGGCCTCAACTGTCTGATCCTGATCGGCGTCGGCATCGCCTTCAACTATCCGTTCGCCTGGCGTCGCTACCCGGCGAGCCTGATGCGCTACGTCCACGTCGACACACAACACAGCCCGCACGACATCCAGCCCAGCGAAGAACATGTACGACGGGCAATGGAACGATTGAACGTGGTCATTGATGTCAGCCCGGCAGAATTGCAGGAAGTAATTGAGCAATCCCTGGTTTTTGCCAGGGGAAAACGGGAAATTCAGGGGCGGGTCTTTGCGGTGGGTCGCTGCTACGCCAGCCGGCGGCCAGGGCGACACTGGTCAGTGCGCCAGGTACTGGCTGAACAGCATGACGAACACCCCGAAAATGACGTGATCACCTACCGCATCGTCGACGGAAAAGGCCGACAGCACACCAGCAGTTGCACTCGCAACGAGTTCGCACACTGGGCGGGACGCGAACTGCGCCCGCGCAAGCCACTACGCTGAAACCTGCCGATTGACCTTGAAAGAGCAATTAACCACGGCGAGCACAGCGAGTGCAGCGAAAAAACAATGGCTTGCATTATTCTGATGTATCACCCCATGGGTGACGTGCGGCAAACCAAGGATTTTCGCCGTGCCAGCCGTGTCGCCGTGGTTTGAACCGGGGTTTTAAGGATTACGGCAGCTCCTCACCCTTCGGAGCATCCGCACGCGGGCCGATGATGCCAAGACGTGGCTTGAGGCTCTGTGGCTTACCTTCAAACAGCGCCGAGTAATACACCGAGTTGCTCATCACCTTCTTCACATAGTCCCGTGTTTCGCTGAAGGGGATGGTTTCGGCATAGATAGCGCCTTCCAGCGGCTGGTCGGCACGCCATCGGCGCGCCCGGCCGGGGCCAGCGTTGTAGGCGGCGGAGGCCAGCACCGGATGGTTGTCGAGGCTTTCCATGACCATGCGCATGTAGCTGGTGCCGAGCAGCAGGTTCACGTCGGTATCGTTGACCCGGCTGTGACTGTAGTTGGCCAGCCCGATCTTGTTCGCCACCCACTTGGCCGTTGCCGGCATCAGTTGCATCAGGCCGGACGCACCGACCGTCGATTTGGCGTTGGTGATGAAGCGACTTTCCTGACGCATCAGGCCATAGACCCAGGCATCGTCAATCGACTGTTTCTGGGCAGCCGGACGTACCTGATCATCGAAAGGAGACAGGTAGCGGAGACTGTAGTTGTGTTCGTTTTTTGTACGGTCAGCAGCGGCAATCGCACGGTCGTAGACGTCGCTGCGCTTGGCCAGTTCAGCCGCGGCAAGCAGTTCGCGGTCGCTCATGCCGCGCAATGTCCAGTTCCACTCGCGGACACCTTCGACACGCATGTTGACGCGCAGCAAGGCCAGCGCTCGCTTGAGTCCGGGATTGGTGGCGGCACCGAGTATTTCCTCACGCGTCAGCGCTGCAGCTTGTGGCGGCACGTTGATCGGGCGCTCAAGCTCGTCGTCGGCGAGGTTGCCGTAGAAATTGGCCTGGCCGGCAACTTTCTGGAACAAGGTGTCGGCCTCGGTCGTCAGACCGCCGGCCTTGTAGGCGCGACCCAACCAGTAGGTCCACTCGGGCAGCGCCGCCAACGCCGGCGGCATCTTCTCAATGCTTGCGCGGACCACGCCCCAGTCATGGGCGCGCAGTGCGGCACGTACTTTCCATTGCGCCACCTCATCCGAAAGCGGCGCATCGCCGGCCTTGCTGAACCAGCCAAGCGCTTCCGGCAGATGTCGCGTAGCACCCTGCCAGCCGATTTGCCCCCAGGCCCAGCCGCGTTCGCCGGCTTCCATGCGGGCCGCTATCTTGTCGAGCTGGTCAGCTGCCTGACGAGGATCGTTGCGGGCAATGCGCTGGATGGCCAGCGCGGCCAATTCGCGGCCCAAGCGCTTTTCGGCCCAGTTGGCGGGCAGCTTTACCAGTGCCGGCAGCGGCCGGTCGATGACGGCGTCGAACTGCGCCGACGTCGGTGTCTGTGAAGTCGGCAAATAGTTGGTGGTGTAGCGGGCGGCACCGATCTTGTTGGCTTCGAACTGCCGCCGCACGCGCGCCCAGACTTCATCAGCGAGCACGCGCTTTTCCCAGATCAGGACTTCGAGCACCGGGTAGCAGGGTTCGGGCGGCTCCAGCAGCGTCAACCACAAGGGCATGGCAGCGTCGAGCATGCTGACATCGCCACGAGCACGCCGGCTCTGCAGGGCGTAGCAGGAAAGCTCCTGATCGGGCGCAACCAGCTTGGGGTACTCGGCATCAAACTCCGCCCATTGCTGTTTTTTACCGAGCACCTTCAACCAGTCGCTGCGCAGCTTTTCGCCGATATAGGTTTTTTCGTGCCGGCCAAGAAAATCCTGGGCAGCAGCGGTATCGAGCTGATCCGGCAAGCGACCAGTCAATAGCCAGTATTCGACGTAGGCTTCAAGATCATGGCCGCGCAGTTCCGGTGCCAGACGTTCAAGTTTGGCCCGATCACCTGCGCGGAAGGCGTCGCGGGCGGCAAGAAGCCGCTCATCGGATGGAGCAGCTGCCGCTAGGGTAGCGAGGGACAGAGAACCAGCGACAAACAGCGTCGATAGCAGGCGGGCGGAGCGAAAAAACGTCATGTGATAAGCTGCAGAAAGTGCCGAAAATGCCCGAAAACAGGGCTTCGGCGGGTTCAACGGAGTGCCTGAGCATAGCACAATGACCACCATGGACAGCCCGGAAAACAAGCTCTTTCGACAACGTCTGCGGCGCGAGATGATCGCCCGGCGTTCAGCCCTGCCGGCAGATACGCACGCCATGCTCTCGACAGCGGTGTGCAAACAGCTGGATGACAGCTTTCCGGCACTGGCCGAATTGATCGTCGGCTTCTGCTGGCCAGTGCAGAACGAGCCCGACCTGCGCCCCCTGATCCTGGAATTGATCGCACGCGGTGGCCGTGTGGCACTGCCCGTGGTCGTTCGCGCCGATACACCATTGGCCTTCCGCGAATGGTGGCCGGACCAGCCGCTGATGCCGGACCGCTACGGCATTCCGACCCCTACCGACGGCGATTTCGTGGTGCCACAGGTCTTGTTGTTACCGGTCAATGCCTTCGATGCCGCCAACTACCGCATCGGCTACGGCGGCGGTTTCTTTGACCGGACGCTGGCCAGCCTGTCGCCGCGCCCGCTGGCGATCGGCATCGGCTTCGACTTTCAGCGCGTTGAGAGCATTCACCCACAGGCGCACGATCTGCCGCTGGATGCGATGGTCACGGAATCCGGGACAAATCGTGCAAATTGCGCCAATGTCTGATTGGCTCGCAGCCCTTGCGGTTACAGGACTTCGCTAAAAATCGTGCAAATTACGCCAGATTTCTGGCACCTGCCGCCAGCCGTTTGAGCGCCTCATCCAGTACGGCGGGGGCGCAGCCGAAATTGAGGCGTAGCCAGCCGGGCGCGCCGAAATCGGCGCCATCGGACAAACCCAGGCCGTGCGCCTCGAAATGGTGTTGGGCATTTGTCAGCCCCAGCCCACGCGCATCGATCCAGGCCAGATAAGTGGCTTCGACATGACTCATCGCCAAGCCCGGCAGGGCGGCAACCGTGCTTTCGACACGGTCACGGTTGCGGCGCAAGGTATCGAGCAGGGCGGCGTGCCAATCGCCGCTATCGCGCAGGGCAGCCTCGCAGGCGACCAGACCGAGCACGTTCACATGCGGCACGATACCGGCCATGGCACGGGTAAAGCGGCGGCGCAGCCCGGCATCGGGTATCACGGCAAAGGCGCAACCCAGCCCCGGGACATTGAAGGTTTTGGATGGCGCCATGAGTGTGATGCTGCGCTGGGCGATGCGCGGGTCAAGGAGGGTAATCGGGGTATGCCGACGCCCGGAATCGAGGATCAGGTCGCAGTGGATTTCGTCGGAGCAGACAACGAGGTCGTGGCGCTGACAAAAATCGGCAAGAGCGGCCAGCTCCTCCGTTTCCCAGGCGCGACCGACCGGATTGTGCGGGTGGCAAAGCAGGAAAAGTTTTGTCGTCGGCGACAAGGCCGCAGTTGCGGCCACCCAATCCCACTCCCAGCGGCCAGCCTGCTGCACGAGCGGAAAGCTAGCCAGACTGCGCCCGGAAAGACGGGGTGCCGACATGAAGGGAGGATAGACGGGGGTGGCGGTAAGGACATCGCCATCGACCGCGTGACAGGCGACATTGAGGCCGGTAACCAGGCCCGGCAGCCAGACCAGCCAGTCGGCTTCGATAGGCCAGCCGTAGGCCGCCTGCAAATGCTCCAGCACCGAATCGGTCAGTGCCGGCCAGACATCGGCATAGCCGAAAACGCCGTGGGCAACACGGCGCTGCAAGGCCGTGATGACGGCCGGCGGCGCCGCAAAATCCATATCGGCCACCCACATCGGCAGCACATCGCGGCCGGCATAACGGTTCCACTTGATCGAGTCGCCGCCCCGACGGTCGACGACGCGATCGAAATCGAAGGGGCTCACCCGGCCTTCACCTCGTCCTCAACCGGCCGTCACACGTCCAGATGCGAATAAAGCGCCGTGGACAGGTAGCGCTCGCCGAAGGAGGGAATGACGACAACGGTGAGCTTGCCGGCGTTTTCGGGGCGCCGCGCGACTTCCAGCGCGGCCGCGACAGCGGCGCCGGAGGAAATGCCGACGAGCAAACCTTCCTCGGTCGCCATGCGACGGGCCAGGGTAAAGGCATCTTCGTTCTTGACGCGTACCACTTCGTCGTAGATCAGGGTATTGAGCACCTTCGGCACAAAGCCGGCGCCGATCCCCTGGATCGGATGCGGGCCTTTCTGGCCGCCGGAAAGCACCGGTGAGGCATCAGGTTCAACAGCGACGATGCGCACGCCCGGCTTCTTCGCCTTGAGCGCTTCGCCGACGCCGGTAATGGTGCCGCCGGTCCCGATACCGGCAACCACGATATCGACCGCACCATCGGTATCGCGCCAGATTTCCTCAGCCGTCGTCTGGCGGTGCACCTCCGGGTTGGCCGGGTTTTCGAACTGCTGCGGAATGAAGTAGCGCGGGTCAGCCGCCGCCAGCTCCTCGGCCTTCTTGATCGCACCGCCCATGCCGTCCGGTCCCGGTGTCAGGATCAGCTCGGCGCCGTAGGCCTTGAGCAGCAGGCGCCGCTCACGGCTCATGGTTTCCGGCATGACAAAGGCGCAACGGATGCCGCGCGCGGCGCAGACCATGGCCAGGCCGATGCCGGTGTTGCCGGAGGTCGGTTCGAGAATGACGGTTGCTGGCGTGATCTTTCCGGCCGCCTGCGCCGCATCGATCATCGCTGCAGCGATACGGTCCTTGACGCTGTGCGCCGGGTTGAAGAATTCCAGCTTGGCGACCACCGTGCCGTTGATACCGGCCGTAACGCGATTGAGTTTGACCAGCGGTGTATTGCCGATGAGGGCGGTGACGTTGTCAGCGATCTTCATGTGCTTCTCCTATCCAAGGAACAGCTTGTAGGCCGGGTTGTGGGTCTCTTCCCAATGAGCATAGCCCAGGGTCTTCAGGAATTCCTTGAAAGCACCCTTCTCCTTCGGCGGCACCTGCATGCCGACCAGCACGCGACCATAGTCGGCACCGTGGTTGCGATAGTGGAAGAGGCTGATGTTCCAGCCGGCACTCATGTTGTTGAGAAAATTCATCAACGCGCCAGGACGCTCCGGGAACTCGAAGCGGTAGAGAATTTCGTTCTCGATCCCCGGCGCATGGCCACCGACGAGATGGCGAATATGCAACTTGGCCATTTCGTCGTCGGTCAGATCCAGCGTCGCGTAGCCGTGCTTTTCGAGGCTGTCGACCAATTTCAGCGACTCGGCCCGGTTGCCCACCTGGATGCCGACATAGACGTGGGCTTCGGCGCGGTCGTTGTAGCGGTAGTTGAATTCGGTGATGTTGCGCGAACCGATCAGCGCCACGAATTTCTTGTAACTGCCGGGCTTCTCCGGCAACGTCACGGCCAGCACAGCTTCTCGTTGCTCGCCGATCTCGGCGCGTTCGGCGACGAAGCGCAGACGGTCGAAGTTGAGGTTGGCACCGGAAGCAACCGCCACCAGCGTCTTGTCCTTCAGCTTGTGGCGTTTTGCGTATTCCTTGGCACCGGCAACGGCCAGCGCACCAGCCGGCTCGAGGATGGCGCGGGTATCTTCAAAGACATCCTTGATCGCGGCGCAGATGGCGTCGGTATCAACCAGCACCATTTCGTCGACGTACTGCTGCGCCAGGCGAAAGGTTTCCTCGCCGACCATTTTCACTGCCGCGCCGTCGGCAAAAAGCCCGACCTGCGTCAGCCTGATGCGCTTGCCGGCCTTGAGCGAACGATCCATCGCATCGGCATCCATCGCCTCGACACCGATGATCTTTGTTTCCGGACGGAGGCGCTTGATATAGGCCGCAACGCCAGCAATCAGGCCGCCACCGCCAACACAGCAGAAGACGGCATGGATCGGCTGCGGATGCTGACGCAGAATCTCCATGCCGATGGTGCCCTGACCGGCGATCACTTCCGGATCGTCGAAGGGATGCACGAAGGTCAGCTTCTCCTTCTTCTCCAGTTCAATGGCATGGGCGTAGGCATCGTCGTAGGAATCGCCGGCGAGAACCACCTCGCCGCCGCGATTCTTGACAGCCTGGATCTTGATCTGCGGCGTCGTCGTCGGCATGACGATCACCGCCCGGCAGCCGACCTTGGCCGCCGACAGTGCCACACCCTGAGCATGATTGCCGGCCGAAGCGCAGATCACGCCGCGCTTCTGCTTCTCCGGCGAAAGCTTGACGATCTTGTTGTAGGCACCGCGCAGCTTGAAGGAGAACACCGGTTGCATGTCCTCGCGCTTGAGGTAAATCTGGTTGCCGATGCGTGCCGAAAGATTGGGCGCCGGATCGAGCGGCGATTCGATGGCAACGTCGTAAACCTGCGCGTTGAGGATTTTTTCCAGATAATCCGGGTGCATGGGGCGCTTCTTCTCTTCTAATGGACCGGGAATTCTAACACCTTGGACTGGCTGAACATTTCACTCGGCATTTCGGCCGAAGCCGGGCTGGCCGGGCTTTTTGCCGCCAGCTTTCTCGCCGCGACGCTACTGCCGGGCGGCTCGGAAGCGCTGCTCTTCGCCTTTCTCCGCGCCCACCCGGATCAGCTCTGGGTCGCCTTGCTGCTGGCCACACTCGGCAACACGCTGGGCGGCATGACCTCCTGGGCCTGCGGTCGCTGGCTGCCAAAATGGCAAAAAATGGAAAAGCGGCCGCAACTGGATCGTGTCCGCCACCAGGGAGCACCCGTGCTGCTACTCTCCTGGTTACCGCTGATCGGCGACGCCCTGTGTGTTGCCGCCGGCTGGCTGCGCCTGCATTGGCTGCCCTGCGCCCTGTTCATGGCGCTGGGCAAATTCGCGCGCTACTGGCTGGTCGCGCAGGGCGCTGCCCTGTAAGGGTGATGCCGAGCAAGCCTGAAAGATTTTTAACCACGAAGAACACGGAGTTCACGAAGAGAAACTACCCGTTTAAAAACCGTCACCTTAACTTTCCGGGCGATTCCTGACGCCTCGTTTATTTGCCTGAGTTTCTTCGTGTTCTTCGTGGGTGGCCGAGTTTTCCAGGTTGAATTGCGGTTTGCAGGCTCAACGAACTGGACACCGGCGTCAGCCGGTGTGACGGACTAAATTAGATGCCGCGGTCGTTCGGTGTCTGGATCAACTGCTTGAGCTCAGGGCCCATCGGCACGTTGAGATTGATCCCCTTGGGCGGAATGGCCGAGAGGAACCACTTGGCGTAGATACGCTCGATCTCGCCGCTCTTCATCAGACCAACCAGGGTTTCGTCGACCAGCTTCTTGAAGTCAGGGTCTCCCTTGCGGAACATCAACCCGTAGGGCTCGTAACCGAAACTCTCATCCACCAGCACCAGCTTGTAGGCCTCTGCTTGCGGCGCCTCGGCGAGTAGTCCATGGAGCAGGATGTCATCGAGCACGAAGACATCGGCCTTGCCGTCCAGCACGTCATTGAAGGCATCGCGATGGCTGCGCGCCGAACGATAGTTCACAAAAACGTTACGCCGGGTGGCGGCCGCCTTGACGTAAGTGTCCGAGGTCGAGCCAGCGGTGGTGATGATCGTCTTGCCCTGCAGATCGGCAATCGACTTGATGCCCGAATCTTTACGCACCAGCCCCTTGATGCCGGTGACAAAGTAGGTGTTGCTGAAGCTGACATAGCGCGCGCGCTGGTCGGTATTGGTCGCCGAGCCGCAATAGAGGTCGATGGTCCCCGTCTCGACCATCATGATGCGCGTGCTGGAAGAAGTTGGTACCGGCACAACCGGCAACTCGGTCAGGTTGAGTCGCGCCTTGACCGCTTCGGCGACACGCTGGCAAAGCTCCCACGAATACCCGTACACCTTGCCCTCGTCGTCCATGTAGGAAAACGGGATCGAGGCATCGCGATGGCCAAGGTAAATGGCGCCGAAATTACGGATCTTATCCAGCGTGCTGGCGGGCGCCTTGTAGCCTGGAGGCGGCGGCACTGAGGCGGTGGCAGCCGGTGGTGCCGACAGGTCTCGCACCTCGGGCGGCAGCGCAGAGGGCGGCGGCGCGCTCCAGGCGTTGACCGCCAGCAGCATGGCAACCAGGGGGAGGAGCAGCGCATGCAACGGACGTTTGACGATGCGTGTTACGTGTAACGGCTTCATACCTGCAACCTCACTGGCCACGTGCACCGACCGTTCGCGCTACTTCGCGCACGATCTGCCACTGGCCGTTGATTTTTTTCCATTCCAGCACCTTGTCACTGGTATCGCGCAGGCCATCCGCCGTGTAATCCTGGCGGAAGGTGGTGACCGCAGCTTCCTTGCCACGCATGACCACTTCCAGCTTCGAGATATCGACGCGAATGCCGCCCGAGCGCTGCAGGCGCTTGCTGCGGATGGCTTCCCAGTCAGCACGGGAAACCCCGCCTTCCGGCTTGAAGTCAGCGGCATAAAAACCCAGATAGGCGCTCACTTCCTTGGCCGACCAGGCAGCCGACCACGCGGTGAGGCGAGCCTCCACCTCCGAGTCGACAACCACAGCCCCCTCGGCAGCTACCGCAACGGGTGCCTCGACAGATACCGGCGCCGCCAGGCCAGGAACCGTACCGCCAATCAGCGTTGCGCTGGTATTCATCGCTTCCAGCGCACGATAGTTGAGGCTCTCGCGATCAACCGACGACGCCACGGGAGCGATCGGTGGGCAAAGCTGGTCGAGCTGCGGCTTGGTCATTTCGTCCTCGCCCGGCGCGCTCTCCGGATCGACCTGTTTCAGACCAAGCTGCTCCAGCAGGCGCCCCATGCCGGCATAGCTGCGCACATAGGCCAGCGACAGGTCGGTATCGGCGTTGACTTGTGCCAGCTGGGCGTTGAACAGTTCGTTCTGGGTGTCGAGCAAGTCGAGCAGCGAGCGCTGACCGATATTGAACTGGTCGCGGTAGGCGTCGCGCGTTTTCTGAACCAGGCTGACCTGGATCCCAATGAAGGAAAGCTGGTCGTTCAGTCGGCCGATATCGTTATAGGCGATCGACAGCGTTTGGCGCATGTCGCGACACACCTTCTCGCGCTGGTCGAGAGCGACGTTCTTGCGCTCCGCAAACTGCCGGTTGCGATAAACGTCCGAGAAGCCGTTGAACAGGTTGTAGGTGACGACCGCTTCGACCACTTTATTGGTCCGGTCACCGGGCGTACCCTGATAGTTGTCGGTATTTTCAGTGCGCGCACGCAGTTCCAGCTTGGGCATGAAGGCCGAACGCCGCGCCGCCAGTTCATACTGGGCGGCTTCACTATTCTCGACCGAGGCGCGCAGCGCCGGGTTGTGTTTCAGCGCCGTCTCCAGCGCGTTGTCCATGGAACCGGGGAAGCCTTTCGAGAGCAGGCCGGGAATAAATGCGACGGCTGGCGGCACTTCACCGACGATGCGCGTAAAGCGCGCCGTGACATCGTGCAGGTTGGCCATTTCGGTGGTGAGGTTTACGTCGGCGAGGGCAAGACGGCTGCCCGCCTGCTCGACGTCAACCCGGCGGCCCACGCCGGATTCGGCCCGGCGCTTCAGTTGCTCGTAGGCAATACGGTGCTGAATGTAGTTCTGTTCGGCCAGATGGACGCGGTAGCGATAACGAACGACGTCGAGATAGGCACGCGAGGACTCCAGCGCGATATTTTCGGAGGCGTCGAGAAATTCGAAATAGCGCACCAGCCGGGCGCGACCCGTGCGCTTGACCTCGTTGTAGGTCAACAAGCCGTCAAACAGCATCTGGTTGAGACTGAGGGTATACCCCTGACGCGTGTAATCCTTGTTGTTGATGCCGGCGCGCGGCTGATCCAGTTTTTCCTTGCCCGTGCCCGCAGTGGCATCCACGCGCGGCAGGAAACCGCCGCGAACTACCCCCACCTCTTCGGTGGTTTCCTGAAAGGCGTGCCAGCGCGCGCGCACCTCGGGGCTGTTGAGCACGGCCTGCTGTGCCACTTCCTTGAGCGTCCGGTGCGGCAATTTTTTCTCGGCTGCGATCGCATTTGTGCCAAACACGCACAAGGCCGCAGCAATTGCTGTCAGTTCAAGAATTCTTCTTTGCATTCATTTCTCTGAGAGGGCACACTAGTTGCACCAAGCGGCGGATTCTACGCCGGGATTTTTCCAAGTTGTTGTGAACAATTTCACGAATATTCCACATTCCGCGACAAAACGCACGTTCTGGCACGCTTTCCAGGCGCTGACCATTGCCGCACTCATGCCGTTCGGCCTCGGCATTGCGATCGCCGATCTCGATTTTCCCGGTTTGCAACAGCAACTGATCGCCCGCTTCGGCCCCGCCCGGATCAGCCTGCTGCAGGACTGGCAGACGCAGCTGGAGGCGACTAAAAAGCTGTCGGAAGAAGAAAAGCTCAAGCGACTGAACGATTTTTTCAATCGCAATATCGCTTTCGACGAAGACCTCACCGTCTGGAATCAAAGCGACTACTGGGCAACGCCGCTGGAAACCATTGGCCGTGGGCGCGGCGACTGTGAAGACTTCTCCATCGTCAAGTACTACTCGCTGCGCCAGGCTGGCGTACCGGTGAGCAAGATGCGGCTGATCTACGTCAAGGCCAGGCAGGGCGGCAACCAGCGTGCACATATGGTGCTGGCCTACTACGCCAGCCCCTCAGCCGAGCCACTGGTCCTCGACAACCTCGACCCGGTGATCAAGCCGGCCTCGAAGCGGCCGGATCTGGTACCGGTTTTCAGTTTTAACAGTCAGGGAATTTATGCCGGCATCGCGGGCAATGCCGCTGCTTCAACCGGTGGCACCGGCAAGCTTTCGCGCTGGGAAGACCTGATGCACCGCGCCCGCAACGAGGGCTTCAAATGAACCCAAGAACCGCAATTCAAACCACGAAGATCACCAAGTACACGAAGAAATCAGGGAGGGCCGAACTTTCCGGCCTCACCTGGCAGGTGAACGGCGCAATGCGCTGCATCGCCTTGCCCTTCCTTTGTGAACTTCGTCTGCTTCGTGGTTAACCAGGCTTTCCAGGATGAACAACCTTGCTTCCATAGAGGACTGAACCATGTCCATGTACCGACAACTCTGGCTCGCTGTGATCATCAGCACCCTGCTCGCCCTCGGCGGTAGCCTGCTGGCTTCAACACTGGCGGCACAGACCTACCTTTCACAACAGCTGACGCTGAAGAATGCCGATAACGCGACAACCTTCGCGCTGGCTTTATCGCAGAAGCCACTTGACGCCGTCGAGATTGAACTGGCGGCATCGGCGCTGTTCGACAGCGGACACTACGAGCTGGTGCGTATCACCGACCCGGAAGGCAAGGCGATCGTCGATCGGGTGGCGCCTGCAGGTGATTACGATGCTCCGGCATGGTTCGTCCGCCGCTTCCCGATTACGGCCAGCCCCGGCGAGGCGCAGATTTCCAGCGGCTGGAATCAGGTGGGTACGGTGCATCTGGTCAGCCACAGCCGCTTTGCCTACCGCGCCTTGTGGAAGAGCGTTCTCGAAATGATGACCGCACTGGCCTTGGCCGGCATCGTTTCCGGCTACCTCGGCTCGCTCGTGCTGCGGCGTTTGCGTACCCCGCTCAACGCGGTGATCGGCCAGGCACAAGCGATTTCGGAGCGCCGCTTTGTCACCATCGAAGAACCCGAAGTGCCGGAACTGAAGCAATTGGCGACGGCGATGAACGCCACCGTGACGCGCCTGAAATCAATGTTTGAGGAAGAAGCAACACGGCTGGAATCGGTCCGTCGTGAAGCTAACTGCGACGCCCTGACCGGCCTGGCCAATCGCAGCTATTTCATGGCCCGCCTGCGCCAGGCGACACAGGACGACAATTCCGCCGGAGGCATGGTCTTCATTGCCCGTCTGGCCAACCTGGCCACGGTTAACCAGTCGCTGGGACGCGAAGCGACCGATGAGCTGCTGCGTCGCTTCGGCAAGGTGCTCGGCGAGAAGGCTGAGAATCTGCGGGACGCATTGGCAGCACGGCTCAATGGGGCCGATTTTGCCCTGCTCGTTCCCGACATGGCCAACCCGCAGGCGACCGCTGAGCAGTTGCTCGACCTGCTGGCCCGGGAGGGGGCTGCGTTCCTGCCGGAGCAAGCGAGTACCTGGCTGGGTTGCGGCCGCTTTGCCCGGGGCAATGAGGTCGCTACCATCCTGGCGCAGGTGGATGCGGCGCTAGCCGCAGTGGAGGCAGAGGGCCGCAATGGTTACCGTATCGTCGATCTGCGCGAAGGTGAAGAAGCACCGAAGAGCGCTGAAGAGTGGTCGAAACTGATTCGGCGGGCGCTGGAGCAACATTGGGTACGGCTGGTTTCCTTTCCGGTCGTTGGCCTTGAAGGTCAGTTGATCCACCGCGAATGTCCATTGCGCCTGATGTTCGATGAGGATGGCGAATGGCAGCCGGCCGGGCGTTTCCTGCCCGTAGCGGAACGCCTGAAGCTGACGCCGCAACTCGACCTGGCGGCCGTTGCACTCGGCCTCGACGAGCTGGAAGCACGACCGGATCTGACCGGGCTGGCGATCAACCTTTCAGCCAGTTCGATCCAGTTGCCTGAGTTCCGCCGCGAGCTGCATGCGCTGCTCAAACGCCGGCGCGGTACGGCACGGCTCTGGCTGGAAGTGTCGGAAGCCGGCGCGCTGGCCCATTTTGCGGCGTTCCGGGCCTTGTGTCTGGAACTGATGCACGTCGGCTGCCAGATGGGGATCGAGCACTTCGGCCGCCAGTTCAGCGAGATTGGCCGCCTGCACGATCTCGGACTCGATTACATCAAGGTCGACGCCAGCTTCATTCGCGGCCTCGAAAGCAATACCGGCAATCAGGCCTTCCTCAAGGGTCTGTCGACCATAGCCAAGGGCATCGGGCTGAAGGTGATTGCCGAAGGCGTGGCCAGCGAAGCGGAATTTGCTGCCCTGGCGGGGGTAGGGTTTGATGGGGCGACGGGGCCGGCGGTGAAGGAGCCGGGCTGAGGGTGAGGGCGGCTCAAGAAACCACCGCTCACCTTCAGTAGCGGATAGTCAATCGACCACTAGCGTCCCGTTGCGCAGCAATTGTTGCAGTAGTTGCGTTTCATTGCCTGCTCCCGTTGCCGAATAGAGATCAACTCCTTGCAGGGTAATCCGCTGGTCTTCTGCCGCAGCACTGTAGGCGCCACCTGCAAAACCACCCGTAGTGCTGATACGGATGACGGTATCAGCACCACTGGTTGTGATATCGAGGTAGTTGAGCAAGGTGCCGATTTCCGGTGTCGAGCCTTGATTCAGCAGCGATGAGTGCTCCCCTTGCAAAAGATCGCGCAAGTCGATGCGATCACCACCACCGGCAGGAGCTCCTGTCCCACCGATCGGATTCCCATAGCTGGTCCCAGTCTCTATCGTGCTGTAACCGCCACCATAGGTGAAATCGGCAATCACATCGATCGCCGGAGCACCAGGCGCGCCGCGATCAGCCAGATTCCATTCGAAGACGTCGGAACCGAGGCCACCGATCAGCATATCGTTCCCCTGCCCGCCAAGCAGACGATCATCCCCCGCACCGCCATCAAGCACGTTATTGCCATCGTTGCCGATCATACGGTTGTCGGCGGCATTGCCGGTTGCGTTGATGGCGTTACTACCCTGCAGCTTGACGTTCTCAAAACCCGTCCCCAGTGTGTAATTCTGGTTATACGCCGCCGCCAGCTCGACCGAGTCCGTACCGCCAGAATCACTGACCGTATCGCTGGAGTTATCAATGATGAATACATCATCACCAAGGCCACCAACCATGGTATCGGCACCGGTGCCTCCATCAAGAATATCCGGACCATCGCCACCGTAAAGGGTGTCGTTACCACTACCGCCTTCGAGATAGTCGGCACCTGCCATGCCGTACAGCACGTCATTGCCACCACCACCTTGAATGAAATCGCGGGACGAATTGCCGGTCATCACGTTAGCGTTGTTGTCGCCGTCCAGAACAGCGCCTGTGCGCAACTCGTACTGTCGGTTGGTTGCAGTCTCGGCAATTTCCTGGGTACGCCGATCGACGATGATCGGCGCATTCTCGTTGGAGAATAGCGCGACATTATCGAGCGACAGCAATTTGAAACTGGTTTCGCTGCTGAGCTTGTATTCGACACGCAGGCGCGCATTGCCGCCCTGCTCCCAATAGAGGAGCTCGAAGGGCTGCAACCCCTCGATGCGGTCATCGATTTCGACGTTGCGGAACACGCGCGAAGTCGGCGCCTGATTGCCATCAAACTCGATCAGCGTTTCTCCGGCAACCTTGAGGCGGAACCCGTCGTCGGCGACCACCCGGAAGTCGTAGTTGCCGCGCTCAAAGAAAATTTGTCCGCTCAGGCGAATGGCTGAGTCTGTCGTTCGGCCCATACCTGTACCCGCCGCCGAAAGGCTGGTTGCACCGGCGCCCTGCTCAGTCATGGCCGAAGCATCGTCGCTATCAAGGAAGGTCGAGAAGGCGTTGTTTGCCGTATCGTTGGTCGTTGACAGCGCAGTGCCAGTAGCAAGGTTGGCATTTGCGCCAAGGTTGGAATTCACCTCCGGGCTAAAGCCGTAGTCCAGATCCTTTGCGGTGAAACGAACTTCCGGCGCGCCGGTCACCGCCGATGCGCTTCCGCCAACGATGTCGTCGGAGCCGCCACGCGCCGCGTTGCGCCCATTGATGATCAATTCCATGTCCTCAACGGCATTGAGGTTGGTGCCACCAAACGTTGCCAGCCCGTCATCGGCATGCAGACGGCTTCCGCTCGCCGGGCTGGTCGAATCGTTATAACCGTAATACTCGCCGTTCAGGCCGGAGGCATTGACCAGCACGGAGGGTGGCGTGATCGCCGTGAGATCCTGCGCACCATTGATCAACAGAGTGATCGTTGCCGTATCGGTGCTGGCCCCGTCCGAAATCTTGTACGTAAAGACTTCCGTCGCCACTTGGCCGGCGATCAGGTTCTGCGTTGCTGCACGACTGTTATCCAGCGTATAGAGATAGGCACCATTAGCAGCAATGGTCAGTGTGCCGTAGAGACCACTGATCGTTGCCCCGACGCCTCCGACCGGATCGATGGCAGGTGTACCGGCCGCAATACCGGTGACGGTAATGGCGTTACCCTCGGGGTCGGAATCGGCAACGTTCCCGAAGCCACCGCTGCCAGTCAGTGCGTTACCGCTCAGCGTTGTCGCAGCCGCGTCTTCGGTCAGCGATGCGATCGGCGCATCATCGTTGGCGATCGGCGCGTCGTTGATTCCCGGATCGTCGATCCCCGTAACGGAAACGCCCCGTTTGAGCACTTCGAGATTCAGCGTTCCTGTTGTTTGTGCAGTGCTCCCGTTGGGTTCCGTCGTTGTCGCCACCACGCCTAGCGAGAAAGGCCCGCTATAGGTACTCGGCAGAACGATTCTCGCCGTAGCCAGATCGGCAATGCCAAAGGTGACACTCCCCCCGAGCGGAACGAGCCCCAGCGGCGCCGAGGCCGTGTAGAACATGGCCCCCGCCGGAATCCCGTTGAAGGTGATTGAATGGACTTCCGAGGTATCGCTATCGACGAGTGCGGAAGTTACATACTGGCCGAGGCCGATACTCGTTTCCGTACCGCCGTTGGCGTTGCCCTGGATGGCACCCTGCGCACTGCGCAGGTTAATATCGTCAACCATCGCCCCGTTACCTGAACTATTTGTAGCGGTCGGATCGGTAAGGATGGTGATGACCTGGCCGCTACCATTGCCAACAAAGCTGAAGCGGAGGTTGCTCCAATCCAGTGCTTCATTGGGGCTGACGGCGGAATATTTGCCGATTGAAACACCATCGACGAGAACATTGATCCGCGTGTACGCCGCGCTATAGCCAAGGTGTCCGGCATGATCCAGGGAAAGGTCATAGACGAGACCATTTTGCGTGGCCACGGTGCGCGAGATACCGATTGTCTGGTTGGTAGAGCTTCCCGCATCGCTCAACTCCAGCCAGTTGGAACCATTACCTGTCGCCGACAGGACGCTTGATGTACCGCCGGACTGGCGGTTCATCAAATCATTGGTCGCCCAAGTTTCAAAGGTATTACTGCCGCCAGAACGGTTATTCGGCGTATCGACGCGCGTCCAGCCTTCAAGGGTAGTACCGGAATTCGCCTGTGAGCCAGTGCCGGAATTCGGAGCAGTTTCCCAACCGGTATTGAAAATATTGACGCCAGCATTGGCAACCAAAAGCGTCGGTGCATCGGCCACTGGAGAGATGTCAATACGTGCCGTTGTCGTCGCGCTACTACCGATTCCGTCATAGGCCTGATAGGTGAAATTCGCATAATCCGACTGGCGATTGCCCGTTCCAGCCCCCCCGAACGCGTCTGCACCCGACTCGTGTAAATCAGGAGAAAAACGCAACCGCCCAGCCGCAATATCTACCTGACTGATAACCTGCGTCGCCGTCACAGCGCTCCATGTGGCCCCGTTGAGGTACTGAAGTGCGCCATCTACCGGCAGCGACATAACGCGAATCGATAGGCCCGACGCCGCCGTATCCACATCGGACACATTGAAGTCCGCCCAAGTGAATTGGTACGGTTGATCTTCGGTGCCCGAGACGCTGGCGCCAGTTGTTGTCGGCAGTGCATCGTTGTCGAGGATGGTGCCGATACCCTGATTGTCGGAAATGGTAGCGTTAGTCGCGGCCACCAGATTCACCCTGAAGGTTTCGCTCAGTTCGGTCAGGGTATCGTTGATGATCGGCACCGTGATCGTCTGCGTCGTCGTTCCAGGCGCAAACATCAGTGTCCCGCTCGTGCTGGTGTAATCCGATCCAGCCACTGCCGTACCGTTGCCAGTGTTGTAGCCAACAGTCACCGCCTGGCCGCTAGCAGCAGAGAGAGTTACGGTAAACGTTGCCGTACCTGCAGCTTCGTTGACACTGATATCGTTGATTGAAAGGCTTGGTGTTGGGTCGTCGTCGTTAATGGTCCCTGTACCACTGGTACTGCCCACGGTCAGCGTGTAGGTCTCGTTCGGTTCGTCGATGGTATCGGCCGCAGTCGGTATGCTGACGGTAAAGCTGGTGACGCCGGGCGGCACGGTGATGACACCGCCGGAAATCGTCACACCATTCGAGAATGCAGCATTGGTGAGCGCACTGGTGTAGTCGGTACCGCCACCTGTTGCCGTAACGTCTGCCAAAGAAAGGGCAAACGTCGTAGCCGTCGAAGACGCGTTCGAAAGCGTCACGGTATGGACGATGCTTGAACCTTCGGTCGCCGAGTTGCTAGTCACGTTCGAAACCGTCGGTACGCTGTCGCTGTCGGTGATCGTAGTGAGAACACTACCAACGGCGCTGCCAACACTCGCCGCGATCAGACTCACTGTGAAAGTCTCGCTCCCCTCATACAGGGCGTCCGTCGTCGTGCCCACACTGAAGTTGCTCACCACAGCGCCGTTTGCATACGGGCCGGTAATCGTCAGGGTACCGTCGGCACTGTTGTAGTCCACGCCTTCCGTGGCAGTGTTTACCGGCAGGCCGCTGCCAATGTTCAGCGTGACGCTCTGGCCAGCGGCGATGGCGCCGCCGGTCAAAGTGATGGCGTAGTTCGCCCCCGAGCCTTCAACCACTGTGGCATCACCCGTCAGTGTGAAAGTCAGGGTCGGGGCAACGTCATTGATCGTGCCGCTGCCCTGGCCGTCCGCTACCGTCACGCCAGCCGGCGGTGTGCCCAGATTCACCAGCACCGTTTCGGCGCCTTCAAGGATGGCGTCGGTGAAGGTCGGTACGGTC
>JBAYVG010000045.1:0-24380 GCA_041674785.1 Rhodocyclaceae bacterium | reverse complement strand
CCTACACGGAATAGCTGCTTCTGCAGCTTCCAAGCAAGGCCACTGCGGAGTGGTAGTTCAGTTGGTTAGAATACCGGCCTGTCACGCCGGGGGTCGCGGGTTCGAGTCCCGTCCACTCCGCCAAATACAAAAAGCCCAGCGTGAAAACGCTGGGCTTTTCCATTTCCGGAACCGTCGACTTTCCGCCATCAGCCCATCAGCAAGAACTCGCGCGCAATGGCTATCTGCGACTCATCGAGAAACATCGGTGCATGGCCGACACCAGGAATTTCGACCAGCTGCGCACGCGGCCCGCGCTGGCCCATTTGAGCGTGTGTCTCGGCGGTAAGCAGGTCGGACTGGGCGCCACGAACAACCATTGTCGGGCAACGTATTCCCTCGTAGATCGGCCACAGGTCAAACCCCGTGTGCACCAGATATGCCTGCCGGAAAGGTTCGCCGATACCGGGGTCATAGACCATGACCCATTTGCCGTCGACGCTCTCGCGAATGCTCGACTCGGTCAGCGCGCGCCACTGCGCGTCGCTCAGCGGACCGAAGGGGGCACTGACGAAACGAATGTATTGCTCGGCCTGCGCATAACTATCGAAATGCGGTGCCTTGCCGACATACTCGCCGATGCGTTGCAGCGACTCAGGCGTGATCACCGGCCCGACATCGTTGAGCAACAAACGGCTGATCAGCGAGTGCTCCTGACTAGCCAGAACCATACCGATCAGCCCGCCCATCGAGGTACCGAGCCAATGCACCTCGCTCACGTCCAGCCTGGCCAGCAGCACCATCATGTCGGCTACATACTGCGGAAAACCGTAGCCAGCAGGATCTTTCAGCCAATCGCTACGGCCACGCCCGACGACATCCGGGCAGACGACGCGGTAGTGCGACGACAGCGCGGCCGCCAGCGTATCGAAATCACGCCCGTTGCGTGTCAGGCCATGCACACAGACCAGCACGCGCGGGTTGGCTGGATCGCCCCATTCGGTGTAGCGCATGCGATGCAGCCCCTGCGCATCGGCACAAAGTACTTCGCGCTGATGCGGCCCGGCAGCAGGACGCGCAAAGAGGCGGGATAAAAAACCCATCGGGAAGGCTCCACGAAAATGACGCAGGAAGTCTAGCACGCAGGTTCAACGGCCATACCAGTAACGCCGATGTGTCTCTCGGTACGACGATACGCTTGCACCATCCGCCAGTCGCACTGTCAGTGCGCCGTGGCGATCAGAGCGCCAGCTGGGAGTGTCGCCGTAACGCGCAACAACATCGGCGCGGGGATGGCCGAAACGGTTTCGATAGCCGACGGGATAGATGACTTGTCGCGCAGCAACGGCGGCGATGAATGCCGGCGTCGATGAGGTCCGGCTGCCATGATGCGGCACCAGCAAGACATCCGATCTGAGTACCGTCGCATCCCGCGCAAGCAGGGCAAGCTCATCGACCGCTTCGATATCGGAGGTCAGCAGCATCGATGTTCCACTCGCCTCAACCCGCAGCACACACGAAAGATTGTTCGGCTTGGCGCGCGCTTTCGGGCCAGCAGCTTCCCCGGACGGATGCAGCATGGAGAAACGCACACCTTCCCATTCCCAGCGCTGACCTGCGACACACGGCTCTGCCGCAATATCAGGGACCGATGAAATGACCCGCGCAACCGGCATGGCTGTGAGTACCGACGCCGCACCACCGGAATGATCGCTGTCACTGTGGGTAATCACCATCGCATCGAGCGCCTCGACACCCAGCGCGCGCAAATAAGGCAGGATCACGCGCTGACCGGCATCGGACTCCGCGCTGTAGAGCGGCCCTGTGTCATAGAGGAGCGTCTTCGTTGCTGTTTGCACCACGACCGCCAGCCCCTGCCCGACATCAAGGACAGTCATCCAGGCCTGTCCTGAGGGCGGCCGGGCGGGGGTAACCCAGACTGCCGGGAGCAACAGCAGAAGGCCTAGCCAGCGCGCCGGGAAACCGCGCGGCAGCAACATCCAGCCGATACCCGACAGCGCTAGTACCACGCACCACAGCGGCGGCGCCGGCTGCGTATACACCGGAAATTCCGCCAGCCAGGTCAGCCCTTGCATGACCCAGCCAAGCAGCCAGTGGTCGAGAAGCAGAAGGCCGGGCACCGGTAGAAATGCCGCCAGCAAGGCCAACGGCGTCACAATAAAGCTGATCGCCGGGATGGCCAGCGCGTTGGCAAGCGGTGAAACCAGGGAAAATTGCTGGAAAAACAGCAATAGCAAAGGCAAGGTACCGACGCTTACCGCCCACTGGGCAGCACTCCAACGGGAAACGCTAGCTCGCCACCCCGCGAGCTCCACGACCTTTTCGCTGGCAACGTAGAACAACAGGGAGACAGCACCGAAGGACAACCAGAATCCCGGTGCCAGAACCGCCCAGGGGTCCAGCAAAAGAACCGCCGCCAAGGCGAGTGTCAGGGTGCGTGAAGCGGCGGTGCGCCGTCCACTCAGTAACGCCAGCGCAGCCACTGCCAGCATCAATGCCGTGCGCTGCGCCGGCACCGAAAAACCCGCCAGGAGCGCATAGAGCAGCGCCGCCAGCGCACCGACAAAGACCGCCGCCCGCTGCGCCGGGAACAGAAGCATGAGGCGCGGACTGCGCCGCCACAACATGCCGGCCAACCCACCGAGCAAGGCCGCCACCATCGTCACATGCAGGCCGGAAATACTCATCAGATGCGTTGTCCCGGTCCGTGCAAAAACCTTCCAATAGTCGCCTTCGATCGCTCGCTGATCGCCAACGGTCAGCGCCACGAGAATTCCCGCATGTTCGCTTTCCGGAAGCGCTGCGAGGAAACGGCTACGGATCGACTCGCGCAGACGCTCGATGAGGTACAGCGGCTGCAGGGCAAGATCGTCGAGTCGCTTGTTTTCACCCTTTGGCCGCACATAGCCGGTAGCACGGATACCTCGCTCCAGTAGCCACGCCTCGTAATCGAAACCATGGGGATTGGCATTCCCGTGCGGACGCTTCAAGCGCAGCGTCAGACGCCAACGCTCACCGGCATGCACGGTGCCGGCCCCAAGCGCCGCAAGCGCCTCAATCGCCGCTGACGGATCGCCATCATGCTCGCCGCGATACCACGAAACCATCACCCGCGAGGGGACCACGGCCTCCGGCGTAAGCACCTGTTCAACGTCGAAACTGAAGCGCTGGCCCCGAGAAAAGGCTTGCGGCAGTTCGGCAATGACGCCGATTACCTCGACATCCCACCCCTCCCACTCCGGCGCCAGGGCATCGGCCAGTCGCCACTCAGCGCGTAGTGCAGCCCAGCCAAAGCCAATCCCAAGGCAGGCAATGGCGACAAGGATACGCAGGGCAAAATGCGGCCTGCGGGCCAATGGCACTGCCACCGCGAGCCCAGCGAGAAAGATCGACAACTGCAGCCACACGCCGGGCAATTCCTGCTGCACCTGCAGAAGAAAAACACCGGCCGCGAAGGCAAGGATATTCAGGCGCATGGCAACAGGCTTGCGCTAGAATTCATCGGAACCATGCGTAAATATCTCCGCCGCTTTCTGCCCAGCCATGAGGCAATCCACAACAACCGCTGGCTGGCGCCATTTTCCAACACGCTGCTGCACCCGCGACTCTGGCACCTCAATCGCCACTCGGCGGCCGGTGCCGTTGCCGCCGGCCTGTTCTGTGGCCTGATACCCGGCCCGTTGCAGATGCTCGGCGCAGCCGCTTGCTGCCTCATCTTCCGTGTCAATCTGCCGCTGGCTCTGGCAACCACCCTGTATACCAATCCGCTGACGATCGTGCCGCTGTATATCCTCGCTTTTTCCATCGGCGAATTTGCGCTCGGTACCGGCATTGAATTCATTGCCCCACCTGCCTACGACATCCGCAATCCAGCCGGCTGGATGCAGGCGATGTCGGCGTGGACCTACGGACTCGGGAAACCCCTGGCGGTGGGGCTGGTCTTGCTCGCCTCGCTGCTTGCTGTGATCGGCTATTTTTCTGTAAAGGCGGCGTGGCGCTGGTACCTGATACGCGCCTGGAAAAAACGCCACAGGCCGACAAACCGCTGACGTCAGGCCGGAGAAAAGCCGGCAGCACCATAAAAAAAGACCGCCCGGCCTTTCGGCGCGGGCGGTCCTTCGTGAGGCCGTCATTACTGCCTCGCTCCTTGCGGTACGTCAGGCAGTGAGCGAAGGTCAACTCACACGGAAACGGCGGATTTCGGTTTGCAGACCTTCCGACAGGCGCTCAAGTTCGTGTGCCGTTGCCGCGCTTTCAGTGACGGCAGCATTGTTCTCTTCCGCCATCTGGGCAATGTGCTCGACGTTTCGCGCAATTTCGGTACTGGCGGCACTCTGTTCGCGCAATGCAGAAGAAATCTCGCTGACAGTTTCAACCACGCGGCCAGCATTTCCCTGAATTTCGCCCATCGCGTCGCCCGCCTGCGTAGCCAGGGTCACGCCTTCATTGACGCGACTGACGCCGTCGCGCATCGAAGCCACAGCATTCTGTGTGCCATTCTGGATCGCCGAAATCATTGAGGAAATCTCCTGCGTCGACTTCGTCGTCCGCTCGGCAAGCTTCCGTACCTCATCGGCAACCACCGCAAAGCCACGGCCCGACTCGCCGGCACGGGCCGCTTCAATGGCGGCGTTCAGCGCCAGCAGATTGGTCTGATCGGCGATTTCCTTGATCACATTGACGATTGCCGAGATCTGGTCGGATTGGCGCCCCAATTCGTCGATGATGTTCGCCGAGTCGTTCACTGCGCCGGCGATCAGGCGAATTTCCTTGACCACGGTACCGACAATGCGGCCACCTTCGGCAGAGAGGTCTCCGGCCGTGTTGGAGATGGTGTTTGCATCGACGGCATTCTTGCTGATGTGGTCAATGCCGACCGTCATCTGCTCAACGGCGGCCGCCATGCTGGAAGCGGCCTCGCTCTGCGACTCCGTACTCTGGGTGATCTGCGAGGAAGATTCAGCCATGCGTCGGGAAGCATTCAGCACCTGATCTGAGCTGGCCTGGACGTTGCGCAACAGGCCGCTGAAGGCATTGGCCATTTCGTTGAAGCTGTCCCCCACCCGCTTGAGCTCATCCTGCGTACCAAGGTCGATGCGTGGGCGCAGATCACCGGTTGCGAGCGTATGCGCTGTATCGGAGAGCAGCTTGATGCTGTTGATTGTTGCGTAATAGGTGGCCATCGAGAAATAACCGACCACTACCAGCATCAGCAAGGCCAGTCCGATGCTGACGTAAAGATCCTGCTGCAACTTGGCGATGCGGCGCTCAATCAGGCGCTCAAGCGTCGGCAGCATGGTGTCGAACATCTGCTTGTAGCCCTTGTCGATCGCCACTGTGGTCAAGTCAAAGTAATCCTTGGGTGCCGTTGCGAACGTGCCGAGCATCATGTCTTCGATGATCAGTTTGTTGATCTGTTCGGACGACTCGGAAAAATCCTTGGAAGCGGTAGCGAGCGCAGTTTTCAGATCCGGATTGAATCTGGCGGTCTTTTCGAGGTTGACCGACAGCAATTTCAGCGCACCGTTGAGCTCCGCCATCAGGGCGCTGAACTCGATCTTCTGCTGGTCGTGCATCTGCTTCTTGGTGAGGATGCCGGTCCCTTTCGCCCGCATCTGGCCAAGACGCTCCAGAGCAACCGGGGCCTTGTTCATCACCGTATCGATCAGGTAGTACGAGTCGATATCCGGATCCAGTGTCAGCGCATAGGTATCGGCAATATCCACCATGAACATCAGTACCTTTTCAATCAGGAGCGTGTGCCGCGAAAAGCTCTCGACCCCCGTCCAGCTCAGTCCATCGGCCTTGACACTTCCCCACTCGGCGACGATATCCTTCCAGGCCTTGCTGGACACCAGCTCTGCAGCCATGGCGGCCTCGGTCGCCTTGATTGCATCGACGACATCCTTTTCCTTGGCAGCCCGTTTTTCTTTCATTGCCTCGTTGCCCGCCAGCACGCCTGCCGACATGCCCCGATGCTGCTGCAGGTACTGGATCACGCGCTGTGCCGGCTTGATCGCAGCAATCCCCACCAGCTCGGCACGCGAAGTCGTAATGTTGCTGTTCAGGGCTGAATACAGATTCGACACAAGAACAGCAATGGCAACCACCATCAGAATGCCCATGAAACCGAATTTCTGCGTGTAACGCAGACGGTTCATGATGGCAATGGCGGGTAGAAAGAGTGACTGCATGAGCATCTCCAAGACCGAGTATCTAGCCGGTCATTATGGGTTCAAACGATACGCTAATCAACGAGAACGCCGTCCTGCAGGACAAGTTTCCGGTCGGCTCGTGCGGCCAGTTGCGGATCATGGGTCACGATGACAAACCCTGTGCCGCGCTGCGCACTGGCCGCCAGCATGGCTTCGAACACGCGCTCTGCCGTCTGGCGATCCAGATTACCGGTGGGTTCGTCGGCCAGCACGCAGGCAGGGGAAGTCACCAGCGCCCGCGCCACGGCAGCACGCTGCCTTTCACCACCAGACAGTTCTCCCGGCGAATGCGTCAATCGGTGCCCCAGGCCCATCTCTTCCAGGACGACACGCGCACGCGCTTCGGCTTCTTCGCGCGGCACCCGGCGGATCAGCAAGGGCATTGCCACGTTCTCCAGCGCCGAAAATTCGGCCAGAAGATGATGGAACTGATAGACAAAACCGATGTGACGATTGCGCCAGACACCACGCGCCGCCTGATTCAGCCGCAGCATGTCCTGGCCCATGACATCCACCGAACCGGCAGTCGGCTCGTCGAGTCCGCCGAGCAGGTGCAGCAAGGTGCTTTTACCCGAGCCCGAAGCCCCGACCACCGCCACACGCTCCCCCGCCGCCAGGGCGATATCCACCCCGCCGAGGACAGCCACGGCCGTTTCACCCTGACCGTAAACCTTTGTCAGCCCCTGCGCCTGCAGCACCACGCCTGGCTTCGTTGCCGTAGTTGTTTGCGCCTCATTCATAGCGCAGTGCCTCCGCCGGATTGACGCGCGACGCGCGCCAGCTCGGATAAACCGTTGCCAGCAACGCCAGCACGAAGGCGATGACGGTTACACCGGTCACATCGTTCCATTGCAGATCGGACGGCAACTGGTTGATGTAATAGATTTCCTTGGAAAGGAACTGGGTGCCGAGCAGGCGCTCGATGAGCGGCACCACGACATCGATATTCAGCGCTAGCGCGACGCCACCGGCGACACCTGCTGCCAGACCAATCGTCCCGATCAACGCCCCCTGCACCATGAACACCACCATGATGCTGCCCGGACTCGCGCCCAGGGTGCGCAGAATGGCAATATCCGACTGCTTGTCGGTGACCGCCATGACCAGCGTCGAAACGATATTGAAGGCTGCCACTGCAACGATCAGCGAGAGGATGATGAACATCATGTTCTTCTCGATCTGCACGGCGCGAAAAAAGTTGGCATGGCTGCGGGTCCAGTCCGACAGGTAGGCATCGACATCGATCCGCCCCGCCAGTTCATGCGCCACACGCGGCGCCTGGAACAGGTCGTTGAGCTTCAGGCGCACACCGGACACGCGCTCCTCCATACGGTAGAGCTTCTGCGCGTCGGCCATGGCCACCAGCGCCAGCCCGCTGTCGTATTCGAACATGCCGACCTCGAAGATGCCGACAACGTTAAACGTCTTCAGTCGCGGCACCACGCCTGCCGGCGTTACGATGCCCTGCGGCGCAATCAACGTCACCCGGTCGCCGACAAAAACGCCCAGCGCCCGCGCCAGCTCCGAACCGAGCACGATGCTGAAACTGTCAGCCTGCAGTGCGTCGAAGCTGCCGCTCTTCATGTGCGGGCGAAAATCGGCAACCTTGTCCTCCATCTCCGGCAGCACGCCGCGCACCAGCACGCCGCGCACCGTCTGGTTGTAGGAAAGCATGCCCTGCGCCTGAACGAAGGGTGCCGCCGCCTTCACCTCCGGGTGGGTCGCCGCCTGACCGGCAATTCGCGGCCAGTCGGCAAGATCACCGGCACCACCGAGGATCTGCACATGCGACACCACGGCCAGGATGCGGCCACGCAATTCCTTCTGAAAACCGTTCATCACTGACAGCACGACAATCAGCGCCGCTACGCCCAAGGCCACGCCAAGCATGGAAATCAGCGAAATGAAGGAAATGAAGTGATTGCGCCGCTTGGCGCGGGTGTAGCGCAGGCCGATCAGGAGTTCGTAGGGCAGTGCCATGCGTGGTTTTTTATCAGTTCAGAGAAAATGGTCAAAAGGTGCTCGGTAAAGGCGCAATGTTACCGGATTCACTCCGTCTGACCGAGCTTCCCGCGCAGTGCCGCCAGCGCTTCCTGCCCACCGCGAACGCGGAAGAAAGCACCCTCGCCGTCTGCACGCTCACCGAGCACCTCGCAAGTCGAATAGATTTCCCCACGCAGTTGCTGCGCCGACCACGGAAGAAAGAGTTCATCCTCGATCAGATCCTTCTGGAAGAAGGCAACGATCTTCTTGTGCAGCTTCGCCACATCGTCCGGGCGACGCGCGCTCATCACCACGCAATCCGGGTACTTCGCGTGCAACGCAGCTTCCTGCTCGGCCTGTGCTTCGGCATCGCCAACGTGGTCGATCTTGTTGAAGATACGCAGACGCGGCACGACATCGGCGCCGATTTCCGCCAGCACGCTGTCTGTAACCTCCAGCTGACGCTCGAAGCCGGGGTCGCTGGCATCGATGACGTGCAGCAGCAACGAGGCATCCAGCGCCTCATCCAGCGTCGATTTGAACGAGGCAACCAGGCCGTGCGGCAGGTTCTTGATGAAGCCGACGGTGTCGCTGACCAGCACGCGCGGCACGCTCTCCGGGTAGAGGGTGCGCACCGTGGTGTCGAGCGTGGCAAACAGCTTGTTGGCAACCAGCACCTCGCTGCCGGTCAGCGCCCGCATCAGCGTGGACTTGCCGGCGTTGGTATAGCCGACCAATGCCACACCGGCCAGCCCCTGACGCTCCTGCCGGCGTGAACGTTGCGTCTGGCGCTCTGCATCCATGGCCACAATTTCCAGCTGCAGTTCGGCGATGCGGTCGCGGATCTTGCGCTTGTCGAGCTCGGTGCCCGACTCGCCGGCGCCACGACCGCCAACACCGCTGCGCTGCCGCCCCTGCGGTCCGGCCAATTTGGCCGCTTCGCGCAGGCGTGGCGCCATGTAACCGAGGCGGGCAATTTCCACCTGCGCCTTGGCCGCACGCGAACGCGCGTTGCGGTGGAAAATTTCGAGGATGACCATGGTCCGGTCCATCACCTCGCAGCCCGCCTCCTTTTCCAGGTTGCGCGCCTGCGACGGCGAAATCTCATGGTCGACGAGGATGACTTCGATGTCGCGGAATTCGGCATTCAGCGTCGCCCGTGCGTGCTCATCCAGCTCGGCAAACTCGTCTTCGTTATTAACGTAGGCGCGGATTTCCTGGCGCTTGCCAACGCCCAGATAGGCCGTCGTATCAAAGCCGGCACGCTTCTGCACAAAGGTATGAACCACCTCGAACCCCAGTGTTTTCGCCAGTTCGCGCAATTCAGCCAGCGACGCGTCGAACTCCACATCACTCACGCTTGGCAATTGAACGGCGGCCACAACGGCATACCGGGGCTTTTCTTGAACTTCTTTTTGCATTGCTGGATTGCTTTTCGTAAAAGGGCAAGGGCGGATAGTACCTGTAGTGCCCGTCATTCCGGCAAACGGCAGTTTTCTGGCGGGTTCGGCAAGCGCGCCAGAAAGTGCTGCCGACCGACACTTGCCATGCCAGGCGGGAACAACAAACTTGGAAAACTCAGTTAACCACGAAGAACACGAAGTTCACGAAGGGAGGGCAAGATGATGCACCAGATTGTCCTGCTCACCTGGCAGGTTAGATGGGAAAGCTGGACTTTCCCTGATTTCTTCCTGCGCTTCTTGACCTTCGTGGTTTGAATTGCGGTTTTTAGGATAAAGCTGACCTTGCCGCCACTTTGTAGTAGCCTGCGCCCCCTTTCCGCAATTCACGATATGTATCACGGCATGATAAATATACTGCCGCGCACAGCCCTTCACAGTTCACCGTTCATTCGTTTTCTTGCAGACCTCGCCATCGATGGCACGAACGAAGCTGCCGACTGGAAACACCAGAAGCCATCTTTTGCAGAACGACTGGCCGGGTGGCTGGACCTGACCGACGCCATCGCCCTCGCCAGTGCCCTCGCCACCAAAGAGGGAAAGACGCCGGCGATGCTGTCTCGTGCAAGCAGCGAACTTGAAGCGCAGTTGGCACAAGTCCGCAGTGCGCTGGCCGAATCGATCAGGGCTGGCGGTATTTCGCAGCCGGGCAAGGCGCGCATAAAATTGCCCGCCCCTACCGCCGCAGCTGATTTTGCCTCATACCGCCGCTACTACGCCGCCCACCAGCGCGACATGGAAGCGAGCATCAGCACGCTGCGGGCCGGTGTGCGGATGGTGCTGGCCAAACGCTCCCCGGCGCTCAGGCAGCTGGCCGAACTCGACGCCGTGCTCGACAAGGCCATTGGCGAACGCGAGCGAAACCTGCTGGCAAGTGTGCAGCAGCTGATCGAAAAGCATTTTTTGCAACTGCGTCAGGCCCATCACCAGACACTGGCCGAATCACAACAGACGGATGACCCGGCGCGGTGGATGCAAGCGGGCGGCTGGCTGGCCAGATTCTGCCAGGACATGCAGGGCGTGTTGCTGGCCGAACTGGAGGTTCGCTTGCAGCCGGTCCAAGGGCTGATCGAAGCATTTAGTAATGAGGTAACAGGTCGCAATGAATAGAAATCTTTGCATCGCCGCCTTCCTGGCCGGCGCCATCGCCATCCTCTGGGTCGGCATCGGCTATATCGGCGGACACCCGCTGGCCCTGACGATGACCCTGCTCATCGGCGTCGTCTACGCCATGGGCGTGCTCGAACTGCGTCGTTTCCAGCAGGCCACAACCACACTGGCACAGGCGCTGCAGGCCATTCCCGAGAACCTGCAGAACCTCGGCGACTGGCTCGGCCAGTTGCATCCATCGCTGCAGAACGCAGTCCGCCTGCGCATCGAAGGCGAACGCGCGGCGCTGCCCGGCCCGGCCGTTACCCCCTACCTGGTCGGCCTGCTGGTCATGCTGGGCATGCTCGGTACCTTCCTCGGCATGGTCGTCACACTCAACGGCGCTGTGCTGGCGCTGGAAAGCACCACTGACCTGCAGACTATCCGCGCCTCGCTGGCCGCGCCGGTCAAAGGCCTCGGGCTGGCCTTCGGCACCTCGGTTGCCGGCGTCGCCGCTTCCGCCATGCTCGGCCTGATCTCGGCGCTGTGTCGCCGCGACCGGCTGCAGATCGGGCTGCTGCTCGATACCCGCATCGCCACAGCGCTGCGCGGTTTCTCGCTGGTGCATCAGCGCCAGGAAACCTTCAAGGCCATCCAGGCGCAAAGCCAGGCCCTGCCTGATGTAGCCGACAAACTGCAGGCAATGCTGGCGCAGATGGCCGAGCAGAACCAGCAGCTGAACGAGCGCCTGCTGGCCAACCAGGAAGGTTTCCACCGCGACGTGAAGGCGGTCTATACCGACCTCGCCAGTGCCGTTGACCAATCGCTCAAGGCCAGCCTGACCGACAGCGCCCGCCTTGCCGGTGCCACCATTCAGCCGGTGGTCGAGGCCACCATGGCTGGCATTGCCCGTGAAACGACGGCCTTGCACGAGCGCGTGGCGGCCACGGTCGAAGCGCAGCTCGACGGTATTTCCTCACGCTTCGACCGCAGCGTCAGCACCATCGCCGATACCTGGACGGCAGCACTGGCCACACACGAGCGCAGCAACGAGGCCCTGGCCAGTGGCCTGGAACAATCACAGACCGCCTTCGCCGCCAGCTTCGAACAACGCGCAACCGTGCTGCTGAACCGCGTGAACGAAGCACAGGCCGCCTTGCAGGCCGATCTGGCCGTGCGCGACGAGGAACGGCAGGCGGCGCTGACTCAATCCCTCACCGCCATGGCCACGTCGCTGCAGCAGGAATGGCAGCAGGCCGGTGCGCAGACGCTGGCACAGCAACAGCAGATCTGTCGCACGCTGGAGCAGACCGCACGCAACATCAGCGATAACGCGCAGACCCATGCCAGCGAGACGATCAACGAAATCGCCCGCCTGATGCAAGGTGCCGCCGAAGCGCCGCGCGTCGCCGCCGAGGTCATCGGCCAGCTGCGCCAGCAGCTCTCCGACAGCATCGCCAAGGACAATGCGCTGCTGGAGGAACGCAGCCGCATCATGAGCGGCCTGAGCACGCTGCTCGATGCGATCAACCATTCCGCCAGCGAACAGCGCGGCGTCATCGATACGCTGGTGGCCTCCTCGGCCAACATGCTCGACCGTGTCGGCAGCCAGTTCACCGCGCAGGCCGGCGCCGAGTCGGCGAAGATCGCCGCGGTCGCCGCGCAGGTCACCGGCAGCGCCGTCGAGGTCGCCAGCCTGTCGGAGGCCTTCGGCTTTGCCGTGCAATTGTTCGGCGAGGCCAACGACAAGCTGATCGCCAACCTGCAGCGCATCGAGGGCGCGCTCGACAAATCGCTGCTGCGCAGCGACGAGCAGCTGGCCTACTATGTGGCGCAGGCACGTGAAATCATCGACCTCAGCATCCTGTCGCAGCAGCGCATCGTCGACGACCTGCAACAACGCGCCGGCAAGCCGGCGGCGCTCGCCGCCGAGGTCTGCTGATGCACGACGTCGATGCCAGCGTCGAGCAGACGGCACCGGTCTGGGCCGTTTTCGGCGACCTGATGGCCGGCCTCCTGGGCGCCTTCGTACTGATCCTGGTCGGCGTGCTCGGCGTGCACCTGGAACTGGCGACCAGCCTCGAAGCCGAAATCCAGAAGCGCCAGCAGGAGGAACAGCGGCGCATGGCACTGGAAAAGGCGCTGGCCGGACCGCTCGCTTCGGGCCGGGTAACACTGAACAACGGCAAGATCGGCATCAGCGGCAGCGTGCTCTTTGCACAGAACTCAGATCAGCTGCAACCTGAGGGGCAGCAGGTTTTGAAGAGTCTGGCCGCGCCGTTGGCCGCCTATCTGGGCGTACGCGACGAAATGCTGATGGTCAGCGGCTTCACCGACGACCGCCCGGTACGCGACAGCAACGGCCAGTTCCAGGACAACTGGGAACTCTCCGCCCAGCGCGCACTGACCGTGACCCGCACGCTGATCAGCGAAGGCATCCCGTCCTCGTCGATCTTCGCCGCCGCCTTCGGCCCCGAGCAGCCGGTGGCCTCCAATGCCGAGGCCAGGGGCCGCGCGCAGAACCGGCGTGTGGAAATGGCACCGGTGCCGAAATCAGCCAAGGCGAGTGCCGAAAGAAGCGCGGAAAAGAATGGCTGAAACCAGCCCTGTTGAAGCGCAGGCCGATCACGCGGCCGTGATCGCGGCCTTGCGTGAGCGCGGCGCGGCACGCTTCGACCCGGTCCGCTTCCGCTTCATCGAAGCGTTGTCCCGGCGGGCAGAAGGGTATCGAGGCCACGCCCGGAACCTGCTCGATAACCGGCTGGCCGAGGCCCTGCAGGAATACAGCGAGTGCTTTGAACAGGCACAGGGTGAAGCTGAGTTGGCCGGCGACCTGGAAAGCCGCTGCACCCCAAGCCCGCTGGCAGAGCTTGCCGCCTACATTGCGCAGCGTTCGGCGGCCGATACGGTGAGCGAGGGCAAGCCTGATGACGAATTGCCGGCTAATTCATCGGCTAATTCATCGGCTAATTCATCGGCCGACTCACCTGCCGAAACCTCAGCCGAACTGAAATCCATCCGCTATTTCCGCGACACCTGGTCGAAGCTCAGTGTCGACCAGCAACTGGCACAGGCCCTGGCACAGGCGCCGGAAAACGCCGGCCCGCTCAATTCGCATTTGCTGGTACTGCGCGCCTTCCAGCGCATGCGCGACATTTCGCCGGAGTACCTGAACCGCTTCATGTCGTATGTCGACGCCCTCCTCTGGCTTGATCAGACGGATTCAGGAAAGGCAGCAACGACCGGCCGCTGAGGGGCGACATGGCCGTCACGGACTAATTCAAAACTCCCGTCATTCCGGCGCAAGGCGGAATCCAGGGGCTGCCCCAAACACCGTTCTGGATTCCGCCTTGCGCCGGAATGACAACGACTGCTGGCACCGCCCCAGCGTCAAAGCCGTGTAAACACCACCTCATCCGTCAGCCGCGATTTCGGCAGCTTGGCGTTGAAGTCATCCGCCCCGCGGTAACCAAGCGCCACCAGCACGATGCTGTTCAAGCCCTGTTCTGCCAGACCCAGCTCGGCATCAAGTGCTGCCGCGTCGAAGCCTTCCATCGGGCAGGCATCGACATTCGCGGCGCCGGCCGCCAGCAGCAGTGCGCCCAGTGCCAGATAGACCTGGCGCTCGATCCACGCACGATCGTCCTTCAGTTCGTTCTGATGCAGGTTGACGTAGAAGCGGCGTGTCTTGTCCTGCATGGCCATCGCCTCCGGCGTGGCAAAGCGCCCGTCGCGGTTCTCCTGGGCGATGACGGCATCGAGATGCGCGTCGTCAAGCCGCTTACGGCCGCAGAGAACGATGACATGCGAGGCATTGCGCAGCTTCGGCTCGTTGTAGGAAAAGCCGCCTTGCGTGGCCTTGGCCAGCCGCGCCTTCGCCTCTGGCGACGCCGCAACAACAAAATGCCAGGGCTGCGAATTGACCGAGGACGGCGCGTTGCGCAGCACTGTACACAGCTGGTCGATGACCGCCTCGGGAACCTGCTTCTCCGGGTCGAAGGCTTTCGTGGTGTAGCGGGCTTGGGCGATTTGAGCGATATTCATGGGCGGAACTTTCTTGGTTGATCAGGTAAAAGCTGCAGGAGCTGAAAAGATGAAGATTGCCATTATGGGCGCAGGGGCAGTGGGCTGCTACTACGGTGGAATGTTAGCGCGCGCCGGCCATGACGTAGTCCTCATCGGGCGAGCGCAACATGTCGACGCTATCCGCCGCCAGGGACTGTTCATGGACACGCGCAGCTTCCAGGAGCACGTCACGGTCCGGGCAGGCACCGAGGCGTCTGACATCTCCGGTGCCGAAATGGTTCTCTGCTGTGTCAAATCAACCGACACACAAGCGACCGCCGCAGCCATGGTGCCGCATCTGGCGCCTGATGCGCTAGTGTTGAGCCTGCAGAACGGTGTCGACAATGCCGAACAGTTACACACTGAATTGTCGACGCTGAATGTGCGGGTTGCGCCGGCGGTGGTCTATGTCGCCACCGAAATGGCCGGGCCGGGCCACGTCAAACACCATGGTCGCGGCGAACTGGTGGTCGGGCCGGCCACGCTGAGCGACGAGCAGACGCAGCAATTCGTCGCCGCCGGTATCCCCATCGAAGTCTCCGACAACGTCACCGGGGCACTGTGGGCCAAGCTGATCCTCAACTGCGCCTGGAACGCCCTCTCGGCAATTACGCAGCTTCCCTACGGCAAGCTCTGGCAGACGCCGGGCGTGCAGTCGGTGATGCGCGCCGTGGCGGCCGAGTGCCTTGCTGTTGCCACGGCGGAAGGGGTCTCGCTACCGGAAGACAGCTGGACCGGCATCGCGCGTATCGCCGAAACGATGCCCGGCCAGCTATCCTCGACCGCGCAGGATCTGGCACGAAAGAAACGCAGCGAGATCGACCACCTGAACGGCTACATCGTCCGCAAGGGCGAGGCCCACGGCGTACCGACACCAGTCAATCGCACGCTGCACACGCTGGTCAAGACGATGGAAAGTCGTTTTTAGCGGGCACAGGCAAACGGGCCGACCACATCCATGTCAAAAATTCCGTCATCTATCAACAAATCTTGCCGACGCGTCGATTTCTGCCGGGGCATTCAACAGCAGGTATTTGCCCGCTTTAAGCCTGCAACGATCTACGCCAGCACCCCATGGCGACGCTGTTCCAGTGGCTTCGCGACCCAGTTTTTCTTCGCTCCCCGCTTGTCGCCATCGTTATCGGCAAGCAGTTCCCCGGGGGCTATTCACCGGAGGCCTTCGACGCTGGATACTGCGTGATAATGACGCACTGCACCGGTTTTTTACGTAATGCATGACCGCAAAAATGTGCTGCGCCACCGCGCGCAGGCAAGCTTGCCGACTGATAGGGCTGCAACCGCCATGACACCTCCAGAGTTCTTCAGCCTGAAAACACTGCGCCTGGCGCTACTCGGCCTCACCTTCACCATGGCCATGCCACTGCCGGCGGCAGCCCAGGCGCCACTCAGCGCGGTGGCCAAGCAGGCCAAGGGAAATACTGTAGCTGCCGCTGATCGGCAGGCGGCGCCCGAATCTGTTGATGATTTGAAGAAACGACTGGCTGACGCGCAGGTCGAACTGGCCGCCGTCGATAGCCCGGAGCGACAGGCATCGGGGGCGCCGCCGGGCACGCCGGAACAGCAACTGCAATTGCGCGTCCGGATGCTGCGGCTGATGACGTTTTCGTATCGCCAGCACCTCAATGCGCTCGGCAATCTTGCCGAGCAACAGAAGCTCGTTGCCGAGGCCGAGGCCAGGCGACGTACTTGGACGGGGCTGACCGAGAAGCCACCGTACTCGATCCTGCTGGTCGATCGCATGCGCTCTGAACTGCAGGCGAATCTGCTGACGCAGCGTAGTGAGGAAATGCGCTCCCGGCTGCTCGCCGCGCAAACCGAGAACACCCGGGAGACCCTGAACAAGGCCAGCGAACGCAATCGCCGGGCGCAAGAAGCGCTGGAAGCGGCCAAGCCGGCCGAGTTGGCTACCGCAACGTGGCGACGCGATCTGGCGGCCCTGGAGGTGCGGGCGCTGGGAGCTTATCTGGAAGGGCTGGCGGCGCAGGCTCGATCGGTCGAAGCCTATGCGGCCGAGTCTGGCCGGGCGGTCGACTTCGTGCGCCGGAAAATTGCCGAAGTGGAGAAATCGGTCATCTTCAAGCCCGAGGATCTGGACCGCCTGAAATCCGATATCGACGAGCGCCGTTCGGCCACCATCAAGGAACTCGATCGTGCCACCCGTGAGCGGGAGCGTCAGGCTGCGGAACTCGACAAGGCCATGGAAGCGAATGCCGCTGCGGAAAAGCAGGTTGTCGACCTGCAGGAAAAGCATGCTGCCGCAGGCAAGGCGCTGGCGGCCGCCGAAGCAGAGGTGGCCAAGGCGGAGAAACCGGAGGGGCTACTGCAGAAGATCAACCCTTTCCGTGGACGCTCGGCCAAGGCAGACCTCGATGCTCGCCGGAAAGACGCAGCAGAGGCTGACCGGCTGCTGAACACAGCCCGATCGCGCGCCCGCGCGCTCGAACGGGAACTACTGCTAACGGTGGAACGGAACCGAAATGCGGTGCAGGCGGTTGACGGCCTGAATGTCGGCTTGGTCACGCTGGACATGCAGCGTGCGTTCTGGGATCTGCGTTTTTCCAGCGCCGAGGGTGATAAGACCGGCGCGCTCGATCGGCGCAAGAATTTCGAGAACAGCCGCCGCCTGCTGAACGTGATCAATCCGGCGACGGACCACCTGCGGACGAAGCTCGCTGTTGTCACCGGGCAAATCGCCGAGCAGCAGAACCTGCTCCGTGCAGCCGGCGATTCGGCCGAGAACGCGTTCCTCAAGGGGGTGCTGGAGTTGCTCACAGAACGCGAGCGCTCCTATCTGAGGGCTTTCACTCAGGTTGAGGAGGCCCAGCACCTGTTGCAGCGCTGGGTCGAGGAGGAGGAAATCCGGGGCAAGGATCTGAGTGCTGGTCAGCGGGTGCAGAACCTGTTCGGCTTTTCGAGCGACTGGATGAAGGCCGCCTGGACATTCGAGCTCTTTGCGGTCGAGGACAGCATCGTCGTCGATGGCAGAACGATCACCGGAACGCGCGGCGTGACGGTGGCCAAGGTCGTGCAGGCGATCCTGATCATGGTTGTCGGCTATCTGCTGGTAGCGCTGCTGACCAGGCTGGCCATGGGCATGGCGATACGCCGCGGCAAGCTCGAGGAAACCAGCGCACGCATCGCCCGCAAGTGGATACTGGCGGTGACGCTGGTGGTGCTCCTGCTGTTGGCGCTGGATGTCGTCAAGATCCCACTCACCGCTTTTGCCTTTCTCGGTGGAGCCATCGCCATCGGCGCCGGTTTCGGCATGCAGACGCTGCTGAAAAACCTGATCAGCGGCGTCATGCTGCTCATGGAGCGCCCATTCAAGCCGCGCGATATCGTCGAAGTCGGCGGCATCCGCGGCGAGGTGACCGACATCAACGTGCGCTCCTGCACCATCCGCGACGTAAACGGCATCGAGACGCTGGTGCCCAACAGCACCTTCCTCGAACAGAACGTGACCAACTGGACGCTCTCCAGTCGCAAAGTCCGCTTCATGCTGAACATTGGCGTCGGCTATGGTTCGCCGGTGCGCAAGGTATCGGATCTGCTGCTGGAGGTGGCTGCCCGGCACAAGCAGGTGCTGGCAGAGCCGGAACCGGAAGTGCTGTTCATGGATTTCGGCGACAGTGCACTGATGTTCGCGCTCTATGTCTGGCTGGAAATCGGGCCGGGCCGGCGCAGCAGCAACGTCATCCTGAGCGACCTGCGTTTCATGATCGATGCCAGCTTCGCAGAAAACGGCATCGAGATTCCCTTCCCGCAGCGCGAGGTACACCTGAATGCCGCTTCGCCGATGCCGGTTCGCATGGTGCCGCCGGAGAGCACTACGGAGAAGCCTGATGTTTTCGGTTCTTGATCTACCAAAGACCGTGTACGGTCAGCTTCGTTTTTCCATCTGAATCGAAGCTTCCCTCTCCTAGCCGCCCCCTATAGCCACCACCTCTACTCGGCTTGGTCGATCAGAGTGTCAGTGTGGAAATCGCCTGCAGACCCTGTTCGATATTACTTTTGGCAGCACCCTCCACGGCTATGCGGAGTCGTGTGACTGCCACGGCGGCATCACCAAACCCTGCAGAATGCGTCGACTTGATCGATTTTTTCATGACAACGCTACGGTCAGACTGTTTCACCAGAACCCAACTGGCCTCCAGGTTCACCGTGAAGGTCAACCCAAACACCGGCTTGTCGAGCTGAACGATTGAGACAGCAAGCTCGTAGTCCGAATCCTTGCCCTGTACAACGGAGCGGAACACCTTCGAATTTTTGATCGATTCCTCAATCGCCGCCTTGAAGTCAGCATCTTCAATATTGGAGCTGTCCATTGCGCCAGTCTCACTGCCACCAGCCGTTTTTACCGCTACCGTCTGATCATGGTACTTGGCGACAGTGACACCTTGCGCCGTCATCCCCTCACGGTTGGCTGATGATGCGCAGCCGGACAAAGCCACCACGACAACAATCGTCAGTGCAAGGCCAAGTATTGAACGGTTCTTCATTGTGCATTTCCTTTGAAAATATTGGTCATAACCTCATCAACCATCTCTGGTGGTGACAAACGTGTCAGAGAGCCGTGCAATGAATTTCCGGATGCCAATGGAAAATCTGTCTGCGGATCCCTGATGATCACGGTAAGCTCAAGCAGGTACATGGTGATATCCCACATCCAACGATCCACATAAGTCACGAGCGCATCTACCGCCGACACTTTTTCAGTGCTCGTCGATACAACGTAGCCTCGTCGCCGTAGATCCTCGGCAATCAACACGTTGATACCAGCCGTCTCTTCAGGAATTTTGACAACATGCATTGTCTTGATTGCACCAAAATTGGTATCCGGGTCAACTTTCGCCGACGCACGGTTGGCGCAACCGGGAAGCAGCACCAGACTAAAACAGACAACCAGAAAACAGCCTAGCTTTCCCATAAGAACCTTTTCTAATATTCATTTCGGGTAATCTGCCGCGGGCCGAATACTGTCATTTCGAAGAGAGGCCCGTCAACAAAAACCTTCGCTTGCTTCGAGCTGTTCCGGAAATCATTTTGTCTCACCGTAGCGATAGCCCACACAAACCAAGCCGCCGAGACCTACTTTTCAGCAAGTGAGACAATGCGCAGCACCGAATCGCAAATTACCGTCGTAGCAGGGGGAGTTCACTTTGGAAGTAGTGGCTGTAATCGACTTTGAGACAACCGGTCTGTCGCCGGCGCAGGGCGACCGTGCCACCGAAATCGCGGCAGTCATCCTTGAGGATGGCAAGGTGGTGGACCGCTACCAGAGCCTGATGAACGCCGGTGTTCGCATCCCTGCGTTCATCGAGTCGCTGACCGGTATCACCAATGCAATGATCCGCTCGGCCCCCCCGGCTGCCGTGGTGATGAACGAGGTTTCTGCGTTCGTTGGCGACATCCCGCTGGTCGCGCACAATGCGTCGTTTGACTGCAAGTTCTGGGATGCCGAACTGGATCGCATCGATCAGCGCAGGCGCCGAGAGTTTGCCTGTTCCCTGCTGCTGGCGCGGCGCCTGTTACCGCAAGCAACGAGCCACAAACTGGGTGACTTGATTCGCTACGCCAACCTGCCTGCGGCCGGGCGAGCGCACCGGGCGCTGGCCGATGCCGAGATGGCCGCCAGTCTGCTGCTCCATCTGGAAGAGGAATTGCGTGAGCGGCACAAGGTTGGCAAGGTCACGCATGAACTGCTGCGCAGGATTCAGCGTGTCCCGAAGGCCAAGCTGGCGCAGTGCCTGGAGCGCCATCAGCACGTTGTGTAGCCCAAAAGAAGAAGCCCAAGCGTTTCAAGCGTGGGCTTCGTAAATCTTTGGCCTCGGAGCAATTGACCAAGGCATTCGGCATCAGCCGTTTCGTGGGTACTACGCAATCATCTCGTACTGCGGCGGACTATCAACCATCTTGCCTCCAGTCTCGTTGCTACGCTTGGGCGCCGGCCGATGAAAGCTGGTCGAGGCCTGATTTCAAGATACGCCTTTCAACGGGAATGTCTACAGTCCGTTGGCACGCTATCCACCAGCCTTCGCGCCTCGTTGTGGAAGCACCCAGTGGGCACGGGGGAAATGGCAGGTGTAGCCGCCAGGATGGCGCTCAAGATAATCCTGATGCTCCGGCTCCGCTTCCCAGAAATCACCAACCGGTGCGAGCTCGGTCACCACCTTGCCCGGCCACAATCCGGAGGCGTCGACGTCGGCGATAGTGTCCTGCGCGATCTGCCGCTGGCGCTCGTCAACGTAGTAGATGGCCGAGCGATACGACGGGCCCGTGTCGTTGCCCTGCCGGTTGCGGGTAGTGGGGTCGTGGATCTGGAAGAAGACTTCGAGAAGGCGGCGATAGCTCAACTGCTCCGGGTTGAATACAACTTCGATTCCCTCTGCATGGCTGCCGTGGTTGCGATAGGTGGCGCGGGGCACCTCGCCGCCGGTGTAGCCGACGCGGGTGGAGAGGACGCCCGGCAAGCGGCGGATCAGCGCCTGCATGCCCCAGAAGCAACCGCCGGCAAGGACTGCCCGCTCGGCATGTTCAAAATTCGCCATCACGCCACCTCCACCTGGTCAATGTAGTCGCCGTAACCGGCAGCTTCCATCTGCGCCAGCGGGATGAAACGCAGGGCGGCGGAATTGATGCAGTAACGCAGGCCACCACGGTCCCGGGGGCCATCCGTAAAGACATGGCCCAGATGGCTGTCACCATGGGTCGAGCGGACTTCTGTCCGGTCCATGCCGTGGCCGCTGTCGTGCCGCTCGCTCACGAAAGCCGGAACGATCGGCTTGCTGAAACTGGGCCAGCCGCAGCCCGAGTCAAATTTGTCGCTCGACGCGAACAAGGGTTCGCCCGAGACGACATCGACGTAGATGCCCGGTGCGTGGTTGTGCAGATACTCGCCGGTGCCCGGATATTCGGTCCCGCTCTGCTGGGTGACCCGGTATTGCTCGGGATTCAGCGCAGCGATGGCAGCTTCATTTCTGGTGTAGTCCTTCATGGCATCCTCTTCCATTTTTTTTGTTGCGGAGTGTGACAACAGGAAGCGGTAATTGATTCCGTGCGTCAGGCGAGAGGGCGCTGCAACATCCCGTTCAGTGTCAGGGTAGACGGGGTACAAGGGAAGTAAGGTAGACTTTCAGGCCTTCGCTTCTTCTGCCCGCCCCACCGGATTAACGGCCCATGCGCCTCACCCTCCTCATCCCCGAACTGATCTGGCCCGAGCCTGGCGACACTGCCACGCTCGGCGAGTTGCCCTGCCCCGCACTCTCGACGCTGCTGGCGCGCGGAACCTTTGCTCGGAGCGCCGAGCTGGACGCGACTTTCGATGCCGCCGTCGCCGGCTGCTTCGAGCTCGACCGGGCAGCACCCTACGCTGCCTTGCGCCTGCTTGGTGAAGTTGCCGGGGAAGTAACGCCTGGCGAGCACCACTGGGCCTGTGCAGACCCGGTGCATCTGCGCTTTCACCATGAACGGCTGATCCTCGCCGATGGCGCCACGATCGGCATCGATGAGGCAGAGGCCGGGCAATTGACCGAGGCGCTGAATACGTATTTTGCCGATATCGGCGTCTTTCACGCTGCCGCGCCGGACCGCTGGTACCTGCGGCTGGCCGAAGCTGCCGACTTTCTGACGCCGCCGCTCTCGGCCATGGCCGGCCGCCGGGTGGAGCAACAGTTGCCGGAAGAGGCGCGCACAGCCTGGTTGCGCAAGCTGCTCAACGAGGCGCAGATGCTGCTGCACAGCCACGCCGCCAACGAGGCCCGAGCCGATGCCGGCCGACTGACCATCAACAGCCTCTGGCTGTGGGGCCCCGGGCAGTTGCCGCAGGGCCTCAAGGGCGATTTCGACAGTGTCTGGGCCAGCCATCCACTGGCTCGCGGCCTTGCACGCTGCGCCGGCATCGCCTGTCACCACACGCCGGGCTCATTTGACGACCTGCTGGGCCAGACAACTGCCGACAGCCGCCCGCTGGTGGTAATCGATAGCCTGCTGGCTGCAGTGCAATACGAAGATGCCGAGGCCTGGCGCAAGGGCATGCTGCACCTTGAGGCAGCGTGGTTTGCACCGCTCGCTGCCGCCGTTCGGGCGGGCCGGGTGACGCTGGATCTACGCGCCAGCAGCATCTACGGCGAGCTTTCCTGGAAAATTGGTCGCGGCGACATGTGGCGCTTGTGGAAACGGCCGCAGCCCTTGCAGGTGCTGGCCAAATCGTTGGCAGGTTCGTTCGCGGATTCATTGGCAAATTCGCCAGCCACCTCGCAAGCAGGGCAGGCATGACCCGCATCATCCCCCGCGAAGTACCGCCCCGGCGCAGCTGGCAGCTTGAGCAGCAGGGCCTGCACCCGTTGCTGGCGCGCATCTACGCCACGCGCGGTATCGAGAATGCCGACGAGCTGAACTACGAACTGAAGTCGCTGCTGCCGCCGAGCCAGCTGACGCATGCCGCCGACGCCGCCGTGCTGCTGGCCGACGCCATCGAGGCCGAAGCCAACATCGTCATCGTTGCCGACTACGACTGCGACGGCGCCACCGCCTGCGCCGTCGGCCTGCGCGCGCTGCGCGCCTTCGGCGCCACCGTGAACTACCTGGTGCCGGACCGTTTCGTGCATGGCTACGGCCTGTCGCCGTCGGTCGTCGATCTGGCGGCGGAGATGTCGCCGGACCTGATCGTCACCGTCGACAACGGCATCGCCAGTATCGAGGGCGTGGCCCGCGCCGCCGAGCTTGGCATCGCCGTGCTGGTCACCGACCACCACCTGCCGGGCGACTCGCTGCCCGAGGCCGAATGCATCGTGAACCCGAACCAGCCGGGCTGCGACTTCCCGTCGAAGTGCATCGCCGGCGTCGGCGTCATGTTCTACGTCATGCTGGCGCTGCGCGCCGAGCTGCGCGAGCGCGGCTGGTTTGCCGAAGGCTCCGGCCATGCCGAGTTCAACCTCGCCACCCTGCTCGATCTCGTGGCGCTGGGCACCGTTGCCGACGTGGTCAAGCTCGACCGCAACAACCGCATCCTGGTCAGTCAGGGCCTGAAGCGCATGCGCGACGGCAAGATGACGCCGGGCATCGCCGCCCTCTTCCGCGCCGCCGGCCGCGACCCGATGAAGGCCTCCGGCTTCGACCTCGGCTTCATGCTCGGCCCGCGCCTTAACGCCGCCGGCCGCCTTTCCGACATGGCGCTGGGCATTGAATGTCTGTCCACCGACGACCCGGCCCGCGCCCTGAACATCGCCCAGCAACTAGATGCGCTGAACCGCGAACGGCGCGAGATCGAGGCCGGCATGCAGGAGCAGGCGCTGGCGCTGGTAGAAAAGATCGACATTGCCGACACCGCCGGCATCGCGCTGTTCGACGCCGGCTGGCATCAGGGCGTGGTCGGCATCGTCGCTTCGCGCATCAAGGAAAAGCTGCACCGGCCGGTGTTCGCCTTCGCCCGCGCCGACGAGGAACACAACGACGGCGGCGGCCAGTTGCGTGGCTCTGGCCGTTCGATCCCCGGCCTGCACCTGCGCGATGCGCTCGATCTGGTGTCGAAACGGGCGCCGGGCCTGTT
>JBAYVG010000044.1:0-25522 GCA_041674785.1 Rhodocyclaceae bacterium | reverse complement strand
CGATAGAACCCACTGAGGCTGCCCAGAAGCCATAAAACTTCCGCGCGCCCCACCTCCTCCTGTGGCGACATTGTTTCTCGATTGTAATTTTAGTGAGAAGCGCGCGAGTTTAAGAGACGTTAGGGGTGTTGTAAATATGACCTTAGTATTAATAAGCAAACGGTTAAATTCTTGTGTAACAGAATCGGCAACCGTCAATACAACTTGTGTATCAGGTCACAGCTACCATCGCCCATAGCAACAAACAGGGTGGGAGTGCTGGATCGTCGCCACCTACCACCGCCAGAACAAAAGCTTTCGCTGCCTTGTCTATAGTAATAACAGAGGCGCCACAGAAAGGAGGCTTGCGATGTCCGCTCAAGGCAAGGTATCCGCGCTCCACCCCATGCTGCGCTTCATCGGTGTTGCCAGTGCGCTCGGTGCGCCCGGCAGCGGCTCGCAGGCAGGCCCGCAGGCTTTGCGTAGCATGGGTATCGAGGCGGCCGTCCGCCGGGCCGGTCTGGAGGCCGGCTGGGGGGCCACCATCGAAGCACCGGCAGGCCGCGCGTTCGCTTCGCCCCTTGCAGCCCTCGCCGCCTTGCTTGAAGAACTCGCCCACGAAGTCAGCATCAGCGTGGCCACTGGCAACGTGCCGATCGTGCTGGGCGGCGATCACGCCATGGCAGCAGGCACCTGGCGCGGCGTTGGCCGCGCCCTCGGTCGCGCACCCGGCCTGATCTGGATCGACGCCCACCTCGACGCCCACACGCCCGAAACCAGCCTCTCACACAACCCGCACGGCATGCCGCTGGCGGCACTGCTCGGTGTCGGTGCGCCGGAAATGTGCGCCATCGATGGCCCCGCACTCGACCCGGCACGTATCGCCGTCGTTGGCGTGCGTAGCCATGAGGCGGACGAAGCGCGCCTGCTCGCCGCCTTCGGTGTTCGCGTCTTCGGCATGGCCGAAATTCACCGACGGGGGCTGGCGGCAGTATTCGCCGATGCGATGCGCATCGCTGGCGCCAACGGTGAGGCCTTCGGTATCAGCCTCGATCTCGATGCCATCGACCCCCTGCAGGCACCTGGCGTCAACACCCCCGTCGCCAACGGCCTGTCGTCGGCAGCGCTGGCATCGGCACTGGCCGGGCTGATCCGTACGCAACGCTGCCTGGCATTCGAGATCACCGAGCTTCTGCCGGAACGCGACCCGCTGGGCCTGACCGCGCGCCTGGCGGTCGAGCTGCTGGCCGCGAGCTGCCGCCCCGATACGGCAATGCTGCGCGAACTGGAGATGCGCTGCGGCGCCCGCAACTACGAACCGCTGCCGACGGTGCTCAACGAAGGCAAGGGCTGCTGGCTCAGCGACACCGACGGCCACCGCTACCTTGACCTGATGTCGGCCTACTCGGCGGTCAGCTTCGGCCATGCCCACCCACGCCTCGTTGCCACGCTGGCGGATCAGGCGTCGCGCCTGGCCGTCACCTCGCGCGCCTTTTCCAACGACCGGCTGCCGCTGTTCCTGAAACGCCTCACCGACATTACCGGCTACGACCGCGCGCTGCCGGTCAACACCGGTGCCGAAGCGGTGGAGACGGCGATCAAGGCGGCGCGCAAGTGGGCCTACAAGATCAAGGGGGTTGCCGGCGACCAGGCCGAGATCATCGCCTGCCACGGCAATTTCCACGGCCGCTCAACCACCATCGTCGGCTTCTCGTCCGAGGCGCAGTACCGCGACGGCTTCGGCCCCTTCGCGCCGGGATTCCGGCTGATTCCCTACGGTGATGCAACTGCGCTGGCAGCGGCGATCACACCCAACACAGCCGCCTTCCTGGTCGAGCCTGTTCAGGGCGAAGGCGGCATCATCGTCCCGCCTGACGGTTACCTTGCTGCGTGTGCCGATATCTGCCGCCGGCACAACGTGCTGCTCATCGCCGACGAGGTGCAGACCGGGCTTGGCCGCACCGGCTACCTGCTGGCCAGCCAGCATGAAAAGGTACGGCCGGATGGCGTCATTCTCGGCAAAGCCCTCGGCGGCGGCCTGCTGCCGGTTTCCGCCTTTCTCGCCGACGAACGGGTGATGCAGGTATTCACCCCTGGCGACCACGGCTCGACCTTTGGCGGCAACACGCTTTCAGCCGCCGTGGGTGCCGAGGCACTGGAGATTCTGTTTGACGAAAAGCTGGTCGAACACTCGGCCGAACTCGGCGACCAGCTCTTGCGGCGCCTGCATGAAATTGCCAGTGGCACACCGCTGATCCGCGCCGTGCGCGGGCGTGGCCTGTTCGCCGGCATCGAGGTTGATCCGGCGCTGACCGATGCCCGCCAACTTGCCGAAATGCTGCTGGCCCGTGGCGTGCTGACCAAGGACACCCACGGCACCGTGCTGCGCATTGCCCCGCCGCTGACAATCAGCGCCGAGGAACTGGAATGGGGGCTGACCCGCATCGCCGAAGTTTTTGCTGACGCGGGGCGCTGCTTGCCGCAGGCGGCGTAAATACAGAAAAGCGTTAACCACGGAGGGCACAAAGGAAGAGCAAGATGATGCACCAGATTGTCCTGCTCACCTGCCAGATGTGACGGGATTTTCAGAGCTTTCCTTAGCGCCTATGGAGGTCGCTATGCCGCACCGCAGTGAAAGCGACGCCCTGCTCGGATGTCTCGGCATCGAGGAGTTGAATCCGGCCACCGCCCTGGGTGACGGTTCGTGGCGTGCCGGGGTTGGTGGCTTTGCTTCCATCGACCCGGCCGTGGGCGAACCGCTGGCCCTGGTGCAGCGCGCCCTGCCGAACGATCTCGACCTGGCAGTGGCCACCGCCCGTCGCGTTTTCCGCCACTGGCGCGAGGTGCCGGCGCCGCGCCGTGGCCTCTTCGTGCGCGATCTGGCCGACGCGCTGCGTGCGCGCAAGAACGACCTGGGTACGCTGATCGCACTGGAGACCGGGAAGATAAAGGCCGAGGCCGATGGCGAGGTGCAGGAGATGATCGACATCGCCGACTTCGCTGTCGGCCTGTCGCGTCGGCTGGAAGGCAGCATCCTCGCCTCTGAGCGGCCGCAGCACCGGATGTTCGAGCAGTGGCACCCGCTCGGCCCGGTGGCGGTAGTCACCGCCTTCAATTTCCCGGCCGCAGTCTGGGCGTGGAACGCGATGATCGCTGCCGTCTGCGGCAACACCGTGGTCTGGAAGCCAAGCCCCAAGGCACCGCTGACCGCCATCGCCGTGCAGCGCATTGCCGACGAGGTGGCTGCCCGGCACGCAGCCTGCGGGGTGTTTTCACTGGTGCTCTCCGATGAAACCTGGCCGGTCGAGCGCCTGGCTTCCGACCCGCGCGTGGCGCTTGTTTCCTTCACCGGCTCGTCCGCCGTCGGGCGCAAGGTGGCGCAGCTGACGGCCGAGCGCTTTGGTCGCTGCCTGCTCGAATGCTCCGGCAACAATGCACTGATCGTCGATGAATCGGCCGACCTCGAACTGGCTTTGCCGGCCATCGTTTTCGGTGCCGTCGGCACCGCCGGCCAGCGCTGCACGACGACGCGCCGGCTGTTCATCCACCAGCGGCGCTGGGACGAGACGCTGGCCAGCCTGACCCATGCCTACGGACAGATCCGCATCGGCGACCCGCTGGCGCCCACAACCCTGCTCGGACCGCTGATCGACGAGGAGGCCAGGCGCCATTTCGCAGCCGCAGTCGAAGAAGCCACGGCGGCTGGTGGCCAATTGCTGCATGGCGGCAAAGTCCTCCCCGGTCGTGGCTTCTATGTCGAACCAACGCTGATGCGGGCCGAAAACGCATGGCCGATGGTGCAGCGCGAAACCTTCGCGCCGCTGCTCTATGTGATGCCGTTCAGCACGCTGGATGAGGCCATCCGCCTGCAGAACGCCGTGCCGCAGGGCCTGTCTTCGGCATTGTTCACGCTCGATCTGCGCCACGCCGAGCACTTCATCGCCGCCGCTGGCAGCGACTGCGGCATTGCCAACATCAACCTCGGCACCTCGGGCGCCGAGGTCGGCGGCGCTTTTGGCGGCGAGAAGGAAACCGGCGGCGGCCGCGAGGCCGGGTCGGATGCATGGAAAGCCTACATGCGCCGGCAGACCTCGACGATCAACTGGGGAGCCTCGCTGCCACTGGCGCAGGGAATAAATTTCACATTGCCGTCAACCAAATTAACCGGCAAGCCGTAAAACTTATTAACGCAGAGGAATCTAAAGGAGTAGGACAAGAGCAAAGCCGATCGAACCAAAGGAGGTGCGCCATGTCGATCTTCGCCCGCTACCAGAGCCGCTACGAAGCCGCGCAGGAAGAGGAAATGTCGGTCCAGGAATACCTGGAACTGTGCCGGAAGGATCCGACCGCTTATGCCAGCGTTGCCGAGCGCATGCTGATGGCCATCGGCGAGCCGGAACTGGTCGATACCCGGCTCGACCACCGCCTGTCGCGCATCTTCGCCAACAAGATGATGAAGCGCTACCCGGCCTTCCGCGAGTTCTACGGCATGGAGGAAGTGGTCGAGAACATCGTCTCCTACTTCCGCCATGCGGCGCAGGGGCTGGAGGAAAAGAAGCAGGTGCTCTACCTGCTCGGCCCGGTCGGCGGGGGGAAAAGTTCGCTGGCTGAGCGCCTGAAATACCTGATCGAGAAGGTGCCCTTCTACGCGATCAAGGATTCGCCAGTACATGAATCGCCGCTCGGCCTGTTCAACCCGGAAGAGGACGGCACCATCCTCGAAGAGGACTACGGCATCCCGCAGCGCTATCTGTCGACGATCATGAGCCCGTGGGCGGTCAAGCGCCTGCACGAGTTCGGCGGCGACATCTCGAAGTTCCGCGTCGTCAAGATCCGGCCGTCGGTGTTGCAGCAGATCGCGGTGACCAAGACCGAGCCGGGCGACGAGAACAACCAGGACATTTCGGCGCTGGTCGGCAAGGTCGATATCCGCAAGCTCGAAACCTATTCGCAGAATGACCCCGACTGCTACAGCTACTCCGGTGGCCTGTGCCTGGCCAACCGCGGCGTGCTCGAATTCGTCGAGATGTTCAAGGCGCCGATCAAGGTCCTGCACCCGTTGCTGACGGCAACGCAGGAGCAGAACTACAAGGGCACCGAGGGCTTCGGCGCCATCCCCTTCGATGGCCTGATCCTGGCGCACTCGAACGAGGCCGAGTGGCAGACCTTCAAGAACAACCGCAACAACGAGGCTTTCCTCGACCGCATCTACATCGTCAAGGTGCCCTACAGCTTGCGCGTCACCGACGAGATGCACATCTACGAGAAGCTGCTGGTCAATTCGTCGCTGTCGCAGGCGCCGTGCGCGCCGGACACGCTGCGCATGATGGCGCAGTTCTCGGTGCTCTCGCGGCTGAAGGAACCGGAGAATTCGTCGATCTTCTCGAAGATGCGGGTGTACGACGGCGAGAACCTGAAGGACACCGACCCGAAGGCGAAGAGCTACCAGGAGTACCGCGACTTCGCCGGCGTTGATGAGGGGATGATCGGGCTATCGACGCGCTTCGCGTTCAAGATTCTCTCGAAGGTGTTCAACTTCGACCACCGCGAGATCGCCGCCAACCCGGTGCACCTGATGTACGTGCTCGAACAGCAGATCGAGCAGGAACAGTTCGCGCCCGAGGTTGAAGAGAAGTACATGCGCATCATCAAGGAGTTCCTGTCGCCGCGTTACGCCGAGTTCATCGGCAAGGAAATCCAGACCGCGTATCTGGAGTCGTACAGCGAGTACGGCCAGAACATCTTCGACCGCTACGTCACCTACGCCGACTTCTGGATTCAGGATCAGGAGTTCCGCGACCCGAACACCGGCGAGATCCTCGACCGCGGTGCCTTGAACGACGAGCTGGAGAAGATCGAGAAGCCGGCCGGCATCAGCAACCCGAAGGATTTCCGCAACGAGGTGGTCAACTTCGTGCTGCGCGCACGTGCCAAGCACGACGGCAAGAACCCGTCGTGGACCTCCTACGAGAAGCTGCGCGCGGTGATCGAAAAAAAGATGTTCTCGAACACCGAGGAGCTGCTACCGGTGATCTCGTTCAACGCCAAGGCCAGCGCCGACGAGCAGAAGAAGCATCAGGACTTCGTCAATCGCATGATCAGCAAGGGCTACACCGAGAAGCAGGTACGGCTGCTGTGCGAGTGGTATCTGCGCGTCAGGAAGAGCAGTTGATCGCCGCTCACGGCGGGGCGGCAGCATGCGCCCCGCCAACGGCATACGGGAGGCAACATGACGGTGCGCATCATCGATCGCCGCTTCGACAGCCGCAACAAGAGCTCGGTGAACCGTGGCCGTTTCATCCGCCGTTTCAAGGGGCAGATTAGGAAGGCGGTGTCGGACGCGATCGGCAAGCGCGGCATCCGCGATCTCGACAACGGCGAGAAGATCAGCATTCCTGGTCGTGATATTGCCGAACCACAATTCACGCTCGGCAAGGGCGGGGTCTGGGAGCAGGTACATCCGGGTAATGACCGCTTCACACAGGGCGACGAAGTCGACCGACCGCTCGGCGGCGGCCGTGGGCAAGGCAAGGGATCCGCCAGTAACGAGGGCGAAGGGATCGATGAATTCGCCTTCACGCTGACCCGCGACGAGTTTCTCGACATCTTCTTCGACGAGCTGGCCCTGCCCAACCTGGTCAAGCGCCAACTGGCCAAGGTGGAGGAATACAAGCGGGTGCGTGCCGGTTTCACCTCGACCGGTGTTCCGACCAACATCAGCCTGACGCGCACCATGCGCGGCGCCGCCGGTCGCCGCATCGCCATCGGCGGCCCCTATGGTGCCAGGCTGCGCGAGCTGGAAGATGAACTGGCGCACCGGCTGCTCTCCCACGGCGACGGTGACCCGGAAGTGGAAGCCTTGAAACGCGAGATTGCCAAGTTGCGCGCGAAGATCGGTGCCATTCCCTTCATCGACTCCTTCGACCTGCGCTACAACAACCGCGTACGCATCCCGCAGCCAACAACGCAGGCGGTGATGTTCTGCGTGATGGACGTTTCCGGCTCGATGGACGAGGAGAAGAAGAACATCGCCAAGCGTTTCTTCATGCTGCTCTACCTGTTCCTCGACCGCAATTACGAGAAGATCGACGTCGTCTTCATCCGCCACCACACCGTTGCCCAGGAAGTGGATGAAGACGAGTTCTTCCGCTCGCGCGAGACCGGCGGTACCGTTGTTTCGTCGGCGCTGGAGATGATGCGCGACATCATCCGCCAGCGTTACGCCAGCGGCAGCTGGAACATCTACGGGGCGCAGGCCTCCGACGGCGACAACTGGAGCGACGATTCGCCGAAGTGCCGCGACCTGCTCGCTGACTCGATCCTCCCGGCCTGCCAGTATTTTGCCTACATCGAGGTCACCGACGCCGAGCCGCAGAACCTGTGGCACGAATACGAAAAGCTGACCACGACCCACCCCGGCCACTTCGTCATGCAACGCATCGCCGCCGTCACCGATATCTATCCGGTGTTCCGCGAACTGTTCAGGAAGCGGGTGTGAGCATGGCTAGAACAAAGAAGAAACACCTGCTCCCGGAAGGCTCCGAGTGGAGCGTTGGCGCCATTGCCGAGTACGATGCCGCGATCCGCGAGACGGCAAAGCATTACGGCCTGGATTGCTACCCGCACCAGCTGGAGATCATCAGCTCCGAGCAGATGATGGATGCCTACGCGTCGATCGGCATGCCGGTCTATTACCACCACTGGTCCTTCGGCAAGCATTTCCTTTCCACCGAGAATCGCTACAAGCGCGGGCAGATGGGGCTGGCCTACGAGATCGTCATCAACTCCGACCCGTGTATCGCCTACCTGATGGAGGAGAACACGCTGCCGATGCAGGCACTGGTGATCGCCCATGCCGCCTACGGCCACAACTCTTTTTTCAAGGGCAACCATCTGTTCAAGCAATGGACCAGCGCCGATGCAATCATCGACTACCTGGTCTTTGCCAAGAACTACATCGCCCAGTGCGAGGAACGCCACGGCGTCGAGGCAGTGGAGCAACTGATCGACGCCTGCCACGCGCTCTCCAACCTCGGCGTCGATCGCTACAAGCGTTCGCCACGCTTGTCGCTGGAGAAGGAGACGCTGCGCCAACAGGAGCGTGAAACCTATCTGCAGGCGCAGGTGAATGATTTGTGGCGGACACTGCCGCCAGCACTGGCGAAGGAAGCCACGCCGGAAGAAAAACGTTTCCCGGAGGAGCCGGAGGAAAACCTGCTCTACTTTGTCGAGAAAAACGCGCCACTGCTCGAGCCCTGGCAGCGCGAGATCGTGCGCATCATCCGCAAGATCGGTCAGTATTTTTATCCGCAGCGACAGACCCAGGTGATGAACGAGGGCTGGGCGACCTACTGGCATTTCACGCTGCTCAACACGCTTTACGACGAGGGCCGGCTGTCGGACGGCTTCATGCTGGAGGTGCTGCAGTCGCACACCAATGTCGTCTATCAGCCGCCCTACAACAGCGACTGGTATTCGGGCATCAACCCATACGCGCTGGGCTTTTCGATGTGGCGCGACATCCGCCGCATCTGCGAGGAGCCGAGCGACGAAGACCGCGCCTGGTTCCCCGACATCGCCGGTTCGGACTGGCGCGAGACCTTCGATTTTGCGCTGAAGAATTTCAAGGACGAAAGCTTCATCGCGCAATACCTGTCACCGAAGCTGATGCGCGATTTCCGCTTCTTTGCCGTGCACGACGACGACCAGCGTGCGAAGCTGCAGATCGACGCCATCCACGACAAGCGCGGCTACCGCGAACTGCGGCAACAGCTTTCCGACCAGTACAACCTGGGCAGCCGCGAACCGAACATCCAGGTGTGGAACGTCGACTTCTCCGGCGACCGCTCGCTGACCCTGCGCCTCTTCGCCTACCAGCGCCGGCCGCTGCACGAATCCTACGAGGCGGTGCTCGACCACCTGGCCACGCTATGGGGCTTCACCGTCCGCCTCGAACAGCAGGAAGATGACGGCTCGATAACGCTGATCGGCGAGAAGCAGTCGGAGAAGCGGCGGCGAAGCTGAGTCGCACTTATTCCATATCTTGGTTGCCTGTTTTTACGCCATACTGTGCCGCCAGATCCTGGAATCTCGCCAGGCGTTTCCACAGTGTGGTCCGCGAAATGCCGAGGCGGCGCGCGGCTTCGGCCTTGTTGCCTCGGGCGTGCTGCAATGCCTCGCGGATCGTATTCTTTTCCTCTTCCGCCGAAGCGGGCGCTGCGTAGTAACGCGTCAGGCGCCGGGCCGGCAGTGCGTCGGGCGTGGCCCCGGCCGTGGCGGCAGGCGGCACCTGCGTTGCGGTGGCCGCCAGTTCGGGCGGCAGTTGCTCGGGCAGCAGCATCGGCCCATCGGACTGCACCACGGCATATTCCAGCGCATTGAACAGCTGTCGCGCGTTACCCGGCCAGTCATAGGCTTCGAGGACGCGCATCGTTTCCGGTGCAACGCGCAGCTGTGAACGTTCATAGCGTTTGGCCAGATTGCTCAGGAGCTTGCCAACCAGCAGGGGAATGTCTTCCGGCCGCTCGCGCAAGCTCGGCACGTGCAGCGGCAGAACGCGCAGCCGGTAATAAAGATCCTCGCGGAACAGCCCCTGGCGAACCATCGTCGCCAGATCGCGATGGGTCGCGGCGATGATCCGCACATCCACCTTGCGCGGTTCGTTCTCGCCGATGCGCACCACCTCGCGCTCCTGCAGCACACGCAGCAGCTTGACCTGCGTGCTCGGCGAAATTTCGCCGATTTCATCAAGCAGCAGCGTGCCGCCGTTGGCCGCCTCGAAGCGCCCCATGCGTGCCGCCGCAGCGCCGGAAAAAGCGCCGCGCGAGTGGCCGAACAACTCGGCCTCCTGCAGGTTTTCCGGCAGTGCCGCGCAATGCACGGCGACATACGGGCCGGCAGCGCGCGGCGAATTGTCGTGCAGCGCGCGTGCGGCGAGTTCCTTGCCGACACCACTCTCGCCGGTGATCAGCACACTGGCGTCGCTGGCCGCCGCGCGCAGCGTCTTCTGGTAGAGATCCTGCATCACCGGGCTGCGACCGGTAAGGCCGCCCAGCTGCCATTGCTCGCGTACTTCTGCTTCCAGCTCAACCTCACGCGAGCAATCGCGAAGAATGATGGCGCAGTACACGCCAGCGCTGTTTTCCGGGATCAGCATCGCCCACATGCGCAGCGAGCGCTCCTTTCCGTCGGCGCCTTTCAGCTGGATGTCCTGCACCTTGCGGTCTTCGCCTTGCGCCGGTGTCAGTGAGCAAACGCCACGCACCTCGCAGCTTCTGGCGCAGACCGAACCGGCAAACAGGGCCGGACACAAGCGACCGACCAGTGCTGCCTCATTCTGCTGAACCATGCGTGTCGCCGCCAGGTTGATCGCCAGGATCCGGCGCCCCGAATCAAGAAACAGCACGCCCTCTTCCAGGGCATCCAGAAAACCGCTGTACATCGTCAGATTCGACATCTGAAACATCTCGCTTACCTCAATCGGACAAGCTTAACACACGTTCAATATGAACGTCGATAACGTTCATATTGAACGTACAGTCTCTGTCAGCGCTCTACGAAAATCTAATTTATTCTTACATTTCAATATCTTGCTGAACCTGGCATGTATATCGCATTGTGATGTTTGTTGCCAGCCATGTGGCGCTGAACAACTTCAAATACCGAAAGGACGCACCATGAACAAGAAACTGCTGACGATCCCCGCCATCCTTCTTTCGGCGCTGGCCATTGCGCCCGCGCATGCAACACCGGCGACCTCGCTGAAAGAAGTCACCATCGGCAACGAGCGCATCGTCGAACTCACCAACAACGGACAACTGACGCTCAAGATCGTTTCCCGCCCTGGCTACGACCATGCCAGCGAGCATGACCGGACCGACAACGGCATTGTGGAGATATTCGTCGCCCCCGGCAAATCCGTGCCGATCAAAGGGCCGTACAACGTCTATGAGTACGTCGCCGCGACGGCCACGCCAGACCCGGCGATGTACATCGCCAACTAACCCAGAGAGCCCGTGGCCAGCCGAACCCCCTCCTGCCTCCGGCTGGCCACGACTATCCCCCCCGTGTTTGAAACAAAGGACCGATCATGAAAAACAGCGCATCAATTAAAGCAGCACTGCTCATCAGCTTATTTGCCGGACATGCCGCATACGCCCAAGTGCCCTCATCGGGCAATCAGCTTGCGGAGTCATTTAACAGGATGCTGGCACACACCCCGACACCGACCGCACAGACTGCGACGGCCAACAGTCCCGACCCGTTACTGGATCACCTGGTGGCGACATTGCAGCCGCTACCACCAGATGCGGCGCCGATCGTCGACAACCATACGGCCTTGTCGGGCGTTGCAGAACACCCCGTGATTGCCATCCCCGAAGATCGGTTGGCCGCGAGTTTCCAGCGCATGCTCGGACACTCGGCATCAGCCGCCGAATCTCCGCACGCAACCGAGTCCGGACACGACCCGCTGCTCCAGCACCTGGCCGCCGCATTGCACAGAGAAAGCGCCTCGGCAACGCCAAAAACGCATCACCAATAGACGGGGCTCACCCCGAGCGATGCAGCACAAAGCCCAAGGCTAAGTGCAACGCCGAAAATTTCAGGAAGGAGGAAGCATGCTGCAACACATTGTCTGGTACGTATCGCTCTCGCTGATGATGGTGGTCGGCTTCGGCTGGACCTTCGTCGTTCTCAAGTCCGGCACCCGCGAAGAGGACTACACGCCGCTGCAGAAGCGCGCCTACCGCCTGCGGGCGCGCTTCTTCTGGCTACTGGTCGCGCTCTTCGGCACACCGATGGTCTACACGCTGGTTGACCTGCCCTACGACATCATTCGCCCGGCACAGGGTGCGGGGACGATCCAGGCAGTCAACGCCACCGGCTACATGTGGCGCTGGGAGCTGAGCCACGACCGTGTCGAGGCCGGCCGCCCGGTCGAGTTCCACGTCACCAGTGCCGACGTGAATCACGGCTTCGCCATCTACGACCCGGACATGAAGATCGTTGCTCAGGTCCAGGCCATGCCTGGCATCACCAACACGCTGCACCACACCTTCGGCCAGCCCGGCACTTACCGGGTCATGTGCCTCGAATACTGCGGCCTCGCCCACCACAACATGACGACCGAGTTCACGGTCGCCGCAAGGAGCTAAGCATGGCGGACTACCACTACACCCCCGTCCAGGACCACGGCGCCAAGGCTGGCGTGCTGGCCTATCTGGTCACGGCGGCAGCCGTCCTGCTGTTGATGATGGTTTTCGGGCTGCTCATGCGTCTCGAACAGGCGCAGTTCATTTCGCTCGGTGCCAACTGGTTCTACCAGCTGATGACGCTGCACGGTGCCGGCATGGTCGGCATTGCCGGCATCGCCGGCGCCGCCGTCATGTGGCATTTCCTGAACCACTACGTCGCGCTGTCTACCCGCGTGCTCCTCGCCAACCTCGGCCTCTTCCTGATCGGCGTCGCACTGGTTCTCGGCAGTGTGCTGATCGGCAACTTCCACGGGGCATGGACTTTCCTCTACCCGCTACCCGGCAACTCGATGGGGTTGTGGAGCAACGAGGCGGCAGCCAGCTTCCTCGCCGGCATGCTGGTCATCGGTACCGGTTTCCTGCTCCTGCAGCTCGACATCGCCCGCGCCATCATCGCTCGCTACGGCAGCTTCGCGCGCGCCCTCGGCTGGCCGCAGCTATTCGGCGCCGACGACGGCAATGCGCCACCGCCGACCGTCGTCGCCAGCACCATGGTCACCATCGTCAACCTCATCGCCCTCGTCGTCGGCGCCAGCATCCTGGCGATGATGCTGGTCAACCTGTATTTCCCGGAGTTCAAGATCGACCCGCTGCTGGCCAAGGGCATGATCTATTTTTTCGGCCACGTCTTCATCAACGCCACGATCTACATGGCGGTCATCGCTGTCTACGAAATCCTGCCGCGCTACACGCGCCGGCCATGGAAGTCGAACCGCATCTTCCTCGCCTCGTGGTCGGCATCGACGCTGATGGTGATGTTCATCTTCCCGCATCACCTGCTGATGGATTTCGGCTTCCCGAAATGGATGCTGATGGTCGGCCACATCATCGGCTACCTGAATACCTTCCCGATCCTCGTGGTGACCGGCTACGGTGCGCTGACTATCGTCTACCGCTCCGGCATCCACTGGGACATGAGCTCCAAACTGCTCTTCCTGTCGATGTTCGGCTGGGCCGCCGGCGCCATGCCGGCCTTCATCGACGGCACCATCCGCGTCAACTACGTGATGCACAACACGCTGTGGGTGCCGGGGCATTTCCATACCTATCTGCTGCTGGGCATGGTCTCGATGGTCTTCGGCTTCATGTACTACCTCGGCAAGAAAGCGCAGGGCGCACCGGACACGCCGCTCGACCGCGCCGCCTACTGGGGCTACCTGATCGGCTCGCTCGGCTTCGTCCTCAGCTTTCTTTACGCCGGCAAGGAAAGTGTTGCCCGCCGCTACGCCGAGCACCTGCCGCAATGGGTGCCCTATGACCGCATCGGCGCCTTCTTCGCGACGCTGATCGTGGCCTCGACGCTGGTCTTCGTGCTGTGCTTCCTGCGCCGCCTTCGCCACGCTGGCAGCAACCACACGCGCGCCACCGCACCGTTTTCGGCACTGGCGGCAGCATGAGCTTCGTGGCACGTAGTCTCGCTACCACGCTGGCGGTTGCCGCCCTCGGGACTGCCACGCTGTGGTGGGGGAGCGACGGATTCACCGCCTTCACCAGCGAGACTGCGCGGCGTCAGAGCGTGCTCGCCGACCCACGGCCACTGCCGGCCACCGGCCTCGAAGACCAGGACGGCCGCCGCTTTGCGCTGCAGGACTACGCCGGCAAGCTACTGGCGGTGGAGTTCATCTATACGCAGTGCAACAGCATCTGCTACAGCCTCGGCAGTACTTTCCGGCAGATCTACGACCGCTTGCCGGCGCAGGCGCTGGGCAGGGACATCGCGCTGCTCAGCATCAGCTTTGACCCGCAGCATGACGACCCGGCCCGGCTACGCGAATTCGGCCGCCGCTTCGGCGCCGACGGCGAACACTGGCGCATCGTGCGGCCAGCAAACGCCCGCCAGCTGCCGGCACTGCTTGCCGCCTTCGGCGTGGTCGTCATCCCCGACGCCATGGGCGGGTTCGAGCACAACGCAGCGATTCACCTGGTCGGCCGTGATGGCCGCTTGCAACGGATCAGCGACCTCGACGCAGTCGCGCCTTTCGTCGATACGGTTACGGCACAGCTATGACGCTCCCCCTGTCGCTCACCCGCAGGCAGGTGACCATCACCTTGGCCGGCAGCTACCTTCTTCTGGCGCTGCCGGCAACGAGGGCGTGGCTGGAGGCATCGATGGTGACGCACATGCTGGTGCAGATGCCGCTGCTGGTGGCACTCGGTGCCATCGCCGCACTGCAGCTCGACGCGCGGCAGCAGAAGTGCTTACTGGCAGTGCTCGGCGGCCCGATCGCTTGCCTCACCATCACCGCCTTTGCCTCGACTTACTGGATGCTGCCGCGCGCGCTCGACGCGGCGATCGACGGCGGATTGACCGAAGCCATGAAATTCATCAGCCTGCCGCTGCTGGTCGGACTGCCGCTCGCGCTCGCCTGGCGGCGTCTTGGCCTGATCGGCCGCGGCTTCGTGTGGACCAACCTGATCAGCATGCTCGGCTTCCTCGGCTGGCTTTACATCGCGGCGCCGGTGCGCGTCTGCAACAACTACCTGGCTGACGACCAGGTCCGTGTCGGCTGGTTGCTGATCGAGGCGTCGGCTGCGATTTTTGCCTGCTGGTTCGGCACGCTTTTCTGCAGCAGCAAGGCAGCGCAGATCGAACCAGCCGGGCACGCCCTGCCGGCAGCCTGAGCGGATTTCCGCAAGCGAAAGGAAACATCCCGCATGGGCCACATCCCCCCCAACCGACTGATGAAGAAGATCGAGGCACTCAGCACGGAAAAGGCCGACATGCCGGTCGGCCACATGCTGCTCAAGGGCTTTCTCGCTGGCGCCCTGCTCGCCTATGCCACCGCCTTCGCCTTCAAGGCCTCTGCCGGTTTCTCCGGCGGTGCCGCCACGCTTGTTGCGGCCCTGGTCTTTCCAGCCGGCTTCGCCATGATCGTCCTGCTCGGCCAGGAACTGGCCACCGGCAATTTCGCCATCCTCCGCTTCGGCCTCGCCCGGGGCCAGGCCTGTAGCACCCGCATGTTCTGGAACTGGGGCTGGGTCTATCTCGGCAACTTCGCCGGCGCCATGTTCGCCGGCTTCCTGCTCGCCTTCGTCCTGACCACCGGTTTTTCCGGCGAGTCCGGCGCGCTCGGTGAGACGATCATCGCCACCGCCCACGCCCGCACCACCGCCTATGAACACGCCGGCGCCAGCGGCTGGATGACGGCCTTCGTCAAAGGCGTGTTGTGCAACTGGATGGTGGCGCTGGGCACCGTACTCGGTCTCAGCTCCCGCTCGACCGTCGGCAAGGTGGCGGCGGTCTGGTTGCCGGTCTCGATGTTTTTCAGCCTGGAGCTGGAGCAGTCGATCGTCAACATGTTCGTCATCCCGACGGCAATGATGCTCGGCGCCGACATCGGTCTCGATCAGTGGCTGATCTGGAATCAGCTGCCAGTCACGCTCGGCAATATCGTCGGCGGCGCCTTCCTGACCGGCCTCGTGCTGCACCACAGCCACCGCGCGGAGGGCACAAGGAACGAAGCTCCCCTGCTCGTCGCCACGGTTGCCGTCACTCCAGGCAGGTACTAGCACTGATCATGGAAAACTCCGAATCTCCCCTCCCCGATCCGCCGAAGAAAGCGGCAGCATTGGCAATGCCGGCACTCAAGACCAAGCTGGAAAACTGGAAAAAGCCGGCGACTCCGTAGGGAGTAGCGTAGCCATTGCCAGCACCGCCGCGCTCGGCTAAGGTCAGCCCCTGTGAAACCGAGCGCCCACATTCCCCCACTGCCGCGCTATCTCGCCCTCGCCTACACGGCGCTGGTGATCTATGCCAGCCTGCACCCGTTCTCCGGCTGGCGCGATCTCGGCGTATCGCCGCTGGATTTTCTCGATGCCGGCTGGCCGCGCTGGTGGACGGGTTTTGATCTGGCGGTGAATACGCTCGTTTATCTGCCGCTCGGCTACCTGTTGACGCTGGCGCTCAGCCGAAAGACGGGACGCTGGCTGCCGGCCATGCTTGGCGCACTACTGGCTGCGCTGATCAGCTTTGGCCTGGAAGCAGCACAAACCTGGTTGCCAACGCGGGTGCCGAGCAATCTCGACCTCGCCTGCAACACGCTCGGCGGCGTTGTCGGCGCCTTCGCCGCGTGGCGCAGCGGCACGCGGGCACTGGTCTCCATGGCGCACTGGGAACGTCGACTGGTGGCGCCAGTGCCCCATGCCGAGTTCGGCCTGATCCTGCTTGGCCTGTGGCTGTTGACGCAGTTGTCGCCGGAAACCCTGCTCTTCGGTGCCGGCGATTTCCGGCAGCTGCTCGGGCTATCGTCGGCGATTGCCTACGCCGCGCCAAGCTTCTTCGCCTTTGAGGTACTGGTGATTACCTGCAACACGGTAGCCATCGGCCTCATCGCCCGCACGCTGCTGGCAGATCGATCTTCACCGCATGCGGTATTGCTGCTCTTCTTTTTCGTTGCACTGTTCGTGCGCGCAGTCAGTGCAACGTTGCTGGTTGGCCCACGCGAGGCCATGGCCTGGCTGACACCGGGCGCCGGCCTCGGGCTGGCGGCCGGCGCAACGGTGCTGATCGGAGCACTGTTTGTTCCCGCTGCCTGGCGCGTGGCACTGGCCGGACTGGCCCTGATGGCCGGCACAGTGCTGGTGAACCTGGCGCCAACCAACCCCTACTCGATGGCCGCACTGGCAACCTGGCGACAGGGCCACTTCCTGAATTTCAACGGCCTCACCCGGCTGATTGCCAGCCTCTGGCCCTTCCTCGCACTCCCCTACCTGATGCTGCTCGGGCGACGGCTGTAGTCCCGGAGCAAGCCGTTCACATCAGGTTTTCCGCAGCGGGTTTAAGAGTGGCTTAAGCCGCCTCCGTCAGAGTTGCGTCATTCGCCACCCACCCCACCCCGACGCCATGAGCCGAATTGCCGATTTTCTGAGTACCTCCCGCCTGTTCCTGCTGGGCGGCCTTGCCCTGACACAGCCGCTGACGACACAACTTGCCTTCGCCGAAGAGGAGACGACCCTCACCGTCACGCTGCGCAATGTCCGCGATGCCAGCGGCTCGATACGCGCCGGCCTTTACCGCGAGCCCGACTCCTTCCGCAAGGAGGACCGCGCCGTCAGCGTTGTCCAGGTGCCGGCCACTCCGGAGCAGACCACTGTTTCTTTCCACAATCTGCCACCCGGGCGCTACGCGATCATGGCCTATCACGACGAGAACGGCGATGGCACGCTCAATCGCCGCTTCGGCATGTTCCCGACAGAAGGTTACGGTCTCTCCAACAACCCGCAGGTGATCGGCCCGCCGGCCTTTGAAGACAGCGCTTTTGATGTCATCAGCCCGGCGACAGCGATTGCCATCGAGCTGCGCTATTAGGGTGTGTTCGCGACATCGCGGACTGAATTCGGGATAATGCCTGCTCTGCGTCAGGAGCCGAACCCATGAGCCATTTCAAGCATCACGTCTTTTTCTGCTGCAACCAGCGCGACCCGGGCGAAACCTGCTGCGCTGCCCGCGGTGCCGTAGAAGCGCAAACCTACGCCAAGGACCGCATTGCAGCGCTGGGCCTCAAGGGCCAGGGCAAGATCCGCATCAACAAGGCCGGTTGTCTTGATCGTTGCGACGATGGCCCGGTGCTGGTGGTTTACCCGGATAACGTCTGGTACACCTATATCGACAACGACGACATCGAGGAGATCATCCAGGAGCACCTGGTCCATGGTCGTGTCGTCGAGCGCTTGAAAATTTGAGGGGCCGATAATGCGCGCCCCTGAAGAAAAAGCCCTGATCGACGGCCCGGCCGGCAAGATCGAGGTCATCATCGAGAACCCCGGTGCGCCCAAGGGCATCGCGCTGGTCGGCCATCCGCACCCGCTGTTCGGCGGCGCCAACACCAACAAGGTGGCGCATTCGCTGGCGCGCACCTTCGTGGCCATGGGCTACTGCGCTTTCCGCCCGAATTTCCGTGGCGTTGGCCAGAGCGAAGGCGTTCATGACGAAGGCCGTGGCGAAACCGATGACATGCTGGCCGTGATCGAGGAAGCCAAGCGCCGCTGTGGCGACATCCCGGTCGTGCTCGCCGGCTTTTCCTTCGGCGGCTTCGTGCAGACGCGCGTGGCCAAGGCGCTGGCCGAGGCCGGCCACCCGATCCAGCGCATGGTGCTGGTCGGCACGGCCGCCGGCTTTGTCGAGGGGACGCGCAGCTACGATACGGAGGCGGTGCCCAACGACACCATCGTCATCCATGGCTCGGCCGACGAAACAGTACCGCTGGCCAATGTGCTGAAGTGGGCGGAACCGCTGGAACTACCGATATCGGTAGTGCCCGGTGCCGATCACTTTTTCCACCGCCGCCTGCACGTCATCCGCGAAATCATCACGCGTAGCTGGCGGCACTGACCGCCGCCGTTGGCATGCGGGCAGCCAATGGGGCCACCGCATCGGGCAGTACCACGGCAGCCGTACCGGGACAAACCCAGCGCGGGCATTCGCGCGAGGTGTCTATGCAACCACCGTCGGCATAGACACCTTTCGGGTCACGGTAGCGCATCATGGCGCCGAAGATGCGCTGCACTTCCTGCGTATCGTTGAGGCTTTCTGCCACGTGGGCGTCGACCCGCGCTTCGTCAATCTGCAGCTCTCCCGCTTCGTTGTGACAGGCGCCATGCCGCCAGTGATAGATCTCCAGGCACTTGCTGGTCAGCGTGTAGGGCTGGTTACGTTTCCAGAAATTCGAGAATTTGCCGTCGCCGAGATAGAACACCCAGGACCCTTCGTAGCCGGAAACATCGGAAGAGCGGTCGTCCGGATTGCGAAACCACAAACGGTCGCCGGGCACGTAGTAGCGCGGCGGTAGCGGTGTTTCCATGGTGCCGTATTCGGTCAGAAAAACCTCGTGGAACTCGCCCGACATGATCGCCCGTGTTTCCCACTGTTGCTGCAGTTGCTCCAACAGCGCGGGGTTGCAGTCGGCAAGTTCCTGGGCAATGGCCAGCAGGATCACGTATTCGGTCGCGCGGTAGCAGGAGAAGGAAAAGAGCGATCCGGATTCTTCAGGCTGGGTGGTCTGGATCAGCGCCGGGATGATCGGCTTGCCGGGGTGCAGCGTGAAGCCGGTGGTTTCGTGATAACGCCAGTATTCTTCGGGGCGCTCGGCTTGCGCGGTATCAAAAGCCAGAGCGGTCTTGCGTGCCGCCTCGACAATGTTGCGGCGGATGTTCACCGCCGAGCGCAATTCTTCGTAGCTGGGGAAATGGAAAGGGTGCGGGCTCAGCAGCAGTGCGAGAAGGATCTCGCGCTCAATATCTTCGCTTCGCGTTTTCGTGTCGAGCGCCAGTTGCTCGCAGAGGTGCGTGGTGTCGCTATCAGGCGCCCAGGTTTCGGCAAAATCGTCACGCAGACGATAGCGGATGATGGAGTCCGCCTCCTCCGAGGCGTCGCTGACCCGTACGTACGGGTCGAGCCCCAGTGCCGCGAGCGCGGCCAGAAAACGACCACTGGCCGCTGCGGCAGCCTCTCTTGTCGCCCCATGAATGCGAATGCCCATTACCCCCTCCTCTCTGCCCACGACAGCAGGCAGTGATTGTGCAGACCCCCCGCGTACTGCAGGCAGTTCGGAAACAGGCTTCCCCTGCAGGGCAGGCGCCTTTCTATTTGGCGTTTCCGTCGCGAAATCATAATCGCGATCACAACATTGCGCACCATGGCTGCAAAGTTTTCGCTGCTGCACGGCAGCAATACGCTTCCGTATCCAGGCACTGCCTGGCCATGAAAAAGCAGCGTGGTTGCTCTCACCGGCCGACGGCAGGACAATGCTGCTTTTACCGACACCCGATCATGCCTGCAGCCACCCCGCTCCTTGTTTTCACCAACTGCCCCGACCGGGCCAGCGCAGATTCTCTCGCCGCCGCGCTGGTCGAGTTGCGGCTGGCGGCGTGCGTTAACCTGCTGGCGCCGTGCCGCTCGGTCTATCGCTGGCAAGGCGTGGTCGAAAGTGCCGACGAAATTCCGCTGCTGATAAAGACGACGAACGAACGCTATGCAGCCGTCGAATCCGAAATTCGCGCGCGCCACCCCTACGAACTCCCGGAAATTGTCGCAGTCCCTATCGACAAGGGCCTGCCGGCTTACCTGCAGTGGCTGGTCGACGAAACCCGCCCGGACTGATCAACGAAATACGCAGAACACGCCATGAACCTCCGCTGGTTGCTCCCCTTCCTTGCAAGCTTCGCCCTGCTCGCGCCCCTGGCGCACGCTGAGGAATTTCTCGATCCGATGGTGGCCTTCAAGCCGACAGCAAAGGCGCTTGATGGTGAAACAGCCGAGGTGCGCTTTGCCATCGCCAAGGGCTATTACCTCTACCGCGACAAGTTCCGCTTCAAGGCCGAGCCGGAAACGATCGCCCTCGGCCAGCCGCAAATTCCGCCAGGGAAGATGAAGAAGGATGATCTCTTCGGCGATGTCGCGGTGCATTACAAGGAGGCGGTGATCCGCGTGCCGGTCACACGCATCAGTTCGGGCGTGCTGCCGCTGACGCTGAAAGTGACTTCGCAGGGTTGTGCCGACGGCGGTATCTGTTACCCGCCGCAGGTACAGACGGTGAGCCTGACGCTGCCCGACCCGGCAACAACGCCAGCGGCCAAGCCAATGGCCACGGCTGCCGCAGGCGCCGACGGCAGCGCCGACGAAAGCGGGCAGATCACGCAGTTGCTCAAGGACGCCAGTTTCTGGGTAGTCATCGTCAGCTTCTTCGGCTTTGGTTTGCTGCTTTCGCTGACGCCGTGTGTCTTTCCGATGATTCCCATCCTCTCCGGCATCATTGTCGGCAGTGGTGGCAAGAACAGCCACAAGGTTTCGCACAGCCGCGCCTTCCTGCTCTCGCTGGCCTACGTGCTGGGCATGGCGATCACCTACGCGGCGGCCGGTGTCGCCGCCGGCATGACGGGAACGCTGCTCTCGGCCGCACTGCAGAACGCCTGGGTACTGGGCAGCTTCGCGCTGGTATTCGTGGTGCTCTCGTTCTCGATGTTCGGCTTCTATGAACTGCAGCTTCCCACTTTCCTGCAGAGCAAGATGTCGGAAGAAGCCGGCCACCTCAAGGGCGGCTCCATCCCCGGCGTTGCTGCCATGGGGGCGCTGTCGGCGCTGATCGTCGGCCCGTGCGTTGCGGCACCGCTGGCTGGCGCCCTGCTCTACATCGGCCAGACCGGCGACGCCGTGCTCGGCGGTATTGCCCTCTTCGTCATGTCGCTGGGCATGGGTGTGCCGCTCCTTGCGGTTGGCCTCTCGGCCAGCACGACCTTGCCGAAAAGCGGCCCCTGGATGGAGGCGGTGAAGAAGGCGTTCGGCGTCATCCTGCTCGGCACGGCCGTCTGGATGGTTTCGCCGGTGATCCCGGTGGCCGTGCAGATGCTGGCCTGGGCCCTGCTGCTGATCGTGCCGGCGATCTACATGCACGCGCTTGATCCCTTGCCGGCACACGCCAAGGGTTGGCATCGTTTCTGGAAAGGCATCGGCATCGCCATGGTCGTTGCCGGGGCGGCGATGCTGGTCGGCGCACTGGCCGGTGCGAAGGATCCACTGCAACCGCTCGCCGGTTTGCGCAACGGCACCGGAGCAGCCGAATCGAAGCACCTGAATTTCGAGCGCGTCAGAACCGTGGCCGAACTGGAGGCGCGTATTGCCGCTACCGGCAAGCCGGTCATGCTCGATTTCTATGCCGACTGGTGCGTCTCGTGCAAGGAAATGGAGCGCTTCACCTTCAGCGATGCGCGCGTACAGCAGAAGCTCGCTGGCGCGCTGCTGTTGCAGGCCGACGTCACCGCCAACTCCGACGACGACAAGGCGCTGCTCAAGCGATTCAATCTGTTCGGGCCGCCGGGCATCATCTTCTTTGACACATCCGGCAAGGAGATCGGCGGCGTTCGCGTCGTCGGCTTCCAGAATGCCGAGGCCTTCCTGAAAACATTGGGGAATGCCGTTTAGCAGCAACCATCATCTGCAGCGTCTTTTAGGGAGAAGTAACCATGAGTCAGAATAAGTTTCGCCTCGTCACGCGCAGTGACTTCGACGGGTTGGTCTGCGCCGTGCTGCTCAACGAGCTGGACTTGATCGACGAGATCAAGTTCGTGCACCCGAAAGACATGCAGGACGGCAAGATCGAGATCACCGAGCGCGATATCACCACCAACCTGCCCTATGTGGCCGGCGCCCACATCGCCTTCGACCACCACCTGTCGGAAACCATCCGCAACACTGGCGAACGCACCAACCACATCATCGACCCCGAAGCACCGTCGGCCGCGCGCGTCGTTTATGACTACTACGGCGGCAAGAAGGCTTTCCCGACCATTGCCGACGACATGATGGAAGCCGTCGACAAGGCCGACGCGGCGCAGTTTACGGTGGACGAAATCCTCGAGCCAAAGGACTGGGTGCTGCTCAACTATCTGATGGATGCACGTACCGGGCTAGGCCGCTTCCGCGAGTTCCGGGTGAGCAACTACAACCTGATGATGGATCTCATCAAGTACTGTCGCAACCACACGATCGACCAGATTCTCGAACTGCCGGATGTAAAGGAACGCGTCGAACTCTATTTCGAACACAACGCCAAGGCGCGGGAGCAGATCCTCGATTGCACGACTGTGCACGGGAACCTGGCGGTGCTTGACCTGCGCAACGAGGAAACCATCTGGGCTTCCAATCGCTTCATGATCTACGCGCTCTTCCCGGAAACCAACATTTCCATCCACGTGATGTGGGGCGTGCAAAAGCAGAACACCGTCTTTGCCACCGGCAAGTCGATTCTCGACCGCAGCAGCAAGACCAACGTCGGCGAACTGATGCTCAAATACGGCGGCGGCGGCCACCATGCCGCCGGCACCTGCCAGGTCGCCAACGAAGAAGCCGAAGCCAAGCTGAAGGAACTGATCGCGCAGATCAACGCGGATGGCTGAGTGATGTAGGCACATCACGAAGAGATGCCCATGGGGTGCGCCTGATCCGCAGCGGCTAGACAAAATTCTCAGTTCAAACCACGGCGGCACGGCGGGCACGGCGAAAATCCTTGGTTTGGGGGTTTGCCGCACATCACCCATCGGGTGATACATCAAAAGATTGCAAGCCGTTGTTTTTCGCTGTGTTCGCCGTGTTCGCTGTGGTTAACTGCTTTTTCCACGATGAAACGGCCGGGGCAACAACTGCCCCGGCCGTTTTTCTTTCAGGAACGCAGGTCTTAGCGTTTCGCTGCCGCCGCGTGGTGCGCGGCTATCGCGTGGTGCGCTGCGGCTTCTGCGGCACCCGCCTCATGCTTGTAGCCCATCTCGCCAAGCACGGCCGATAGTGCCGACAATACCAGCAGCACGTTTTCCTGCCGGCTCGAATAACCCATCAGGCCAAAGCGCCAGATCTTGCCGGCCAGCGGGCCAAGGCCGGCGCCGATCTCGATGTTGTAGTCGGTAAGCAGCGTCTTCCTGACCGTCAGATCGTCGATGCCATCCGGTATATAGACGGAGTTGAGTTGCGGCAGGCGCGCTTCCTCTTTCACCAGATATTTCAGACCCATTGCTTCGAGACCGGCCTTGAGTGCCTCGTAATTGCTGCGGTGACGTGCCCAGGCGTTTTCCAGCCCCTCTTCCTTGAGCAGCAGCAAGGCTTCGTGCAGTGCGTAGAGGCTGTTGCCGGGTGCCGTGTGGTGGTAGGTGCGTGCAGTTTCGCCCCAGTAGGCAAGCACCAGGTTGAGATCCATGAACCAGCTCTGCACCTTGCCCTTGCTGCGGGCCTTGACCTTGGCGATGGCGCGTTCGGAGAAGCTGATGGGCGACAGGCCCGGTGTGCAGGAGAGACATTTCTGGCTGCCCGAGTAGGTGGCATCGGCCTGCCAGGCATCGAGCAGGACCGGCGTGCCACCGAGCGAGGTGACGCAATCGACGATGGTCAGCGCGCCGTGCTGGCGCGCCAGATCGCACAGCGCCTGTGCGTCGGACTGGGCGCCGGTCGAGGTTTCGGCGTGCACGAAGGCGACAATCTTCGTGTCCGGATTGGCTTTCAGCAGCGCTTCAAGCTTGTTCGGGTCGATTGGCTCGCCCCAGGTTTCTTCGAGCACCACGGGCACACCACCACAGCGTTCGACGTTCTCCAGCATGCGCCCGCCGAAAACGCCGTTGCGGCAGACAATGACCTTGTCGCCCGGCTCAACCAGATTGACGAAGCAGGCCTCCATGCCAACCGAGCCCGGCCCGGACATCGGGAAGGTCAACGGGTTGGTGGTCTGGTAGGCGTAGCGCATCAACTCCTTCAGTTCTTCCATCATCGTCACAAAGGCCGGGTCGAGGTAGCCGATGGCCGGCTGCGCCAGCGCGGTCATTACACGCGGGTTCATGTCGGACGGGCCGGGGCCAAGCAGGGTACGGCGCGGTGGGTGGAAGGAAGCGATGCGTTTGGCTTGGGTCATGGATTTTCTCTGGATGTGCGGATCAGGAAGGGGGCAGGTGCGAGCGGAACATCATAAAAGGGGAGCCCGCTATTCGCAATTGCTTGGGGTAAAGCAGATCGAATCGGCTGGCGTCTCGGCGCCCAAAACTCAGAACTGGGCGACTATTCCCGGCTTCCTTGCCTCAACCATAAGGCGCTCTCGCCAGTCGCCCGGCTCACGATGTGTAGCAACCTATGTGCAGCCAGTAATAATGCCAAAGGCAACAACAGGCATCACGCGCAGTTGCGCCATCATGCCCCCCAACGTGGAGGTAACCGGCCTTGCGCGGCTTTATGCGCAAGGTCCGTGTTGACCACAGGGTTAGAGGACTCTTTCATCGCGCACTAAGCTCTTCAGTAACCTTCATGATGTTCTTTGCAAGATCTCGGCACACAGCTTCCCGTTTTTCTGGAGTGCTGCTCATGAGACTTTCGGCAGCAGCCTTTTTCATTTTTTCCATTTCCTGTGGATACTTTTCCATCTCTGCTTTGGGAAGCAAGAAGCGAAAGAGTTTTTCATGGTCTACCGCAGAGAAGATAGATTCCTTAAAGGCAATGTCGTTTGCCGCGGCATACTGCGGGAAGAGGTCTCTACACAGAGAAAGGCCAATGTTGATTGACTGGGCGTTCAAAGCCAACGAATACCATCCGGGAATCACAGGCGCACCTGCAAACGAAGGCGAGGCGGTTGTGCAGAGTAGGAACAGCCAGCCAAAACGGTTCAGTTTCATTGAGTCCTCTAACGAAGGTGTAGAAAAAACATCCCCGCATCATGCCGGGAGTGAACGCCTTGATCAAGCCATGGTCATATCCTTGAAGGAGGGACGCCATGGCCCGCTACAAAACCATCGATACCAGCCCGCGTTTTCTTGCGGTCGATCTG
>JBAYVG010000043.1:0-26533 GCA_041674785.1 Rhodocyclaceae bacterium | reverse complement strand
GAGCATGACGTAGTTGGTGATATCCACCAGTGACGAAATGGCGCGAATGCCAGAGCGTTCGATCCGGCGCTTCATCCATTCCGGCGTCGGTGCCTTGGCGTTGACGCCGGTGACGATACGGCCGCAATAGCGCGGACAGGCCAGCGGCGCGTCAAGGACGATTTCGCGCGAGGCATCGATGGTCACCGGCACTTCGGCGATTTCGACGTAGCGGGCCGGCGTACCGGTCAGCGCCGACACTTCGCGGGCGATACCGGTCAGCGACAGGCAGTCGGCACGGTTTGGTGTCAGCTTCAGCGTCAGCAGGCGGTCGTTCAGGTCGAGATAGTCACGGATACTTTGCCCCACCGGCGCGTCTACTGGCAGCACAAGCAGGCCAGAGGCATCTTCGGCGATGCCGAGTTCCTTGGCCGAGCACAGCATGCCCGAGGACTCGATACCGCGCACCTTGGCGAGCTTGATCGTAAAATCGCCCGGCAACTTGGCGCCGACCAGCGCACATGGCACCTTGAGCCCGGCAGCCACGTTCGGCGCACCGCAAACGATCTGTTTCGGTGAACCATCGCCAATATCGACACGGCAGACATTCAGGCGGTCGGCATCGGGATGCTTGTTCACTTCCAGAACCTGCGCGACAACGACATCGTTGAACGGTGGCGCAACAGTTTCCTCCTCTTCGACCTCAAGTCCGGCCATGGTCAGGAGGTGCGAGAAGGCTTCGCCCGAGAGGGTCGGGTTGACGAAGGTACGGAGCCAGGATTCGGAGAATTTCATACGAACTGCCTCAGGAAACGGAGATCGCCATCGAAGAAAAGGCGCAGGTCATTGACGCCGTAGCGCAGCATGGTCAGGCGGTCCGGGCCCATGCCGAAGGCGAAGCCGATGTATTTCTCGGGATCGATGCCGACGTGGCGCAATACGTTCGGATGCACCATGCCGCAGCCGGCGATCTCGAGCCAGCGCCCCTTGAGCGAGCCGCTCATGAAGGCGACGTCGATCTCGGCCGAAGGTTCGGTAAACGGGAAGAACGAGGGGCGGAAGCGGACCTGCAGGTCGTCGCTCTCGAAGAAGCGGCGCAGGAAGTCAGCGACCACGCCCTTGAGGTCGGCGAAGCTGACGTTCTCGCCGATCCACAGGCCTTCGACCTGGTGGAACATCGGCGAGTGCGTGGCATCCGAATCAACGCGATAGACACGGCCCGGCGCGATGACGCGGATCTCGGGCATTGTCTCCAGGTGCTTATACTTGGCCACATGCTGCTGCATGTAGCGTACCTGGATCGGGCTGGTATGCGTGCGCAGCAGGATCCCTTCGGCCGGCAGGCCGTCGTCACCCTGCAGATAGAAAGTGTCGTGCATCGAGCGCGCGGGATGGTCATCCGGCGTGTTCAGTGCGGTGAAGTTATGGAAATCAGTTTCGATCTCCGGGCCATCAGCCACTTCGAAGCCGATCGAACGAAAGAGTCCTTCAATGCGCTCCAGCGTGCGCGTCACCGGGTGCAGGCCACCACGGGTTTCACCACGTCCGGGCAGCGTCACGTCGAGCGCTTCTTCGGCCAAACGCGCTTCGAGCGCAGCCAGTTTGATGGCCTCACGGCGCGCATTCAGCGCTGCCTCTACGGCTTCCTTGGTGCGGTTGATGGCCGCCCCCGCCGTCTTCTTTTCTTCCGGCGGCAGCTTCCCCAGCCCCTTCAGGAGCTCAGTGATCTGGCCGGCCTTGCCAAGGTAGCGGGCCTTGACCTGCTCCAGCTCGTCCGGATTGCTGGTGGCGGCAAAAGCACTGCTGGCTTCGCTAACGATTGCGTCGAGATTCTGCATTCGGGATTACGTCCGGGTCACTTCGAATTCACAATTCATCGAAAAAAAAGGAGGCGCAAGCCTCCTTTTTCTTGCCCATAGGGTCAGGGCGCTGAGGCTGAGCCTCAAACGCCGAGGCTGGCCTTGGCCTGGTTCGCGATCGCCGCGAACGCAGCTTTGTCGAAAACAGCCAGATCAGCCAGCACCTTGCGGTCGACTTCGATCTGCGCCTTCTTCAGGCCATTCATCAGCGTGCTGTACTTCAGACCCAGCTCACGGGCACCCGCGTTGATACGGGCAATCCACAGCGTGCGGAACTGACGCTTCCTTTGACGACGGTCACGATAGGCATATTGACCGGCCTTCATCACCGCCTGTTTGGCGATGCGATATACGTTCTTGCGACGGCCGCGATAGCCTTTGGCCTGAACGAGAATCTTCTTGTGGCGCGCACGCGCCGTTACACCACGTTTAACTCGGGGCATGTCGGCTCTCCTTACGCGTAGGGCATCATGGCGCGAACTTGGGCTTTGTCGGAATCATGGACTCCGGTCATGCCGCGCAGTTGACGCTTGGATTTGGTGGTTTTCTTGGTCAGGATGTGACGCTTGAACGCCTGACCCCGCTTGATGCCGCCACTGGCGCGCATCTTGAAGCGCTTTTTGGCGCCGCTCTTGGTTTTCATTTTGGGCATTTGAATGCTCCTAATGTCATGTCGTCAGGTGGCTCCCGGCGGGAACGCTTGCACTACCCAACGTCACTTATATTGGCCGCCCGTCTTGCGACGAACTACCGAATCCTTCGATTGCTTACGGCTTCTTCTTGATCGGCGCGATGATCATGATCATCTGCCGACCTTCCATCTTTGGCATCTGTTCGACCTGGCCAATGACTTCAACATCAGCCTTGATCCGTTCCAACTGGCGCATTCCAAACTCCTGATGCGCCATTTCACGCCCCCGATAGCGCAAGGTCACCTTGACCTTGTCGCCTTCATCAAGGAAACGCGTCATGTTCCGCAGCTTGATCTGGTAATCATTTTCGTCGGTACCCGGACGAAACTTGACTTCCTTGACCTGCACCTGCTTCTGCTTGAGCTTGGCTTCGTGTGCCTTCTTGGCCTCCTGGTACTTGAACTTGCCGTAATCCATGATCCGGCAAACAGGGGGCTCGGCAAGCGGGGCGATCTCAACAAGATCAATCTCCGCTTCCTCAGCCATTTGCATGGCTGTCCTGATACTCACGACTCCAACTTGCTCCCCGCCCTCACCTACCAGGCGGACTTCCGGTACGTTAATCTCTTCGTTAACGCGGTGCGCTTTCTGCAGTGCTATGGTCGTTGCTCCGAAATCGTCTATTCGTCGAAAAATCGACAAAAGTTAAGCCGTGCCACTCCGCGCCGCGACTTCAGCAAGAAGCCGCTCGACCAAGGCCTCAAGAGGCATTTGCCCGAGATCTTGACCACCGCGTGTGCGCACGGCCACCAGTCCGGCTTCCTTTTCCTTGTCGCCAACGACGATCTGATAAGGTAGCCGGTTCAAGCTATGTTCGCGTATTTTATAGGTTATTTTCTCGTTGCGCAAATCTGCCTCGGCCCGGAGCCCAGCATTCCGTAGCGTTTGCGCCACATGTTCGGCGTAATCAGCCTGCTTTTCAGAGATATTGAGCACGATCGCCTGGACCGGCGCCAGCCACAGCGGGAAAGCCCCCGAGAAGTTCTCGATCAGGATGCCGATGAAGCGCTCCAGCGAGCCGAGCACGGCACGGTGCAGCATGACCGGGGTCTTGCGCGTATTGTCTTCGGCGACATACTCGGCACCCAGGCGGGCCGGCATCGAGAAGTCGACCTGGATGGTGCCGCACTGCCAGGAACGGCCGATCGCATCCTTGACGTGGAATTCGATCTTCGGGCCGTAGAAGGCCCCCTCGCCCGGCAACTCTTCCCACTCGAGGCCTGAAACACGCAGCGACTCACGCAGCGCATGTTCCGATTTGTCCCACACCTCGTCGGACCCGACGCGTTTTTCCGGGCGCAGCGCCAGCTTGACGGTGATGTCGGTGAAACCGAAGTCGGCATAGACATTGCGAACAATGTCATTGAAGGCGGTGACTTCGGTCTGGATCTGGTCTTCGGTACAGAAGATGTGGCCGTCGTCCTGGACGAAGCCGCGCACACGCATCAGGCCATGCAGTGCGCCCGAGGGTTCGTTGCGGTGGCAGGAGCCGAATTCGCCGTAGCGCAGCGGCAGCTCGCGGTACGAGCGCAGGCCGGCGTTGAAGACCTGGATGTGGCCCGGACAGTTCATCGGCTTGACCGCGTAGTCGCGATTCTCGGAAGCCGTGGTGAACATGTTGTCCTTGTAGTTGTCCCAGTGGCCCGACTTCTCCCACAGGGAGCGGTCGAGGATCTGCGGGCAGCGCACTTCCTGGTAACCGTTGTCGCGATAGACCTGGCGCATGTACTGCTCGATCTCCTGCCACACGGCCCAACCCTTGGGATGCCAGAAGACGAGGCCCGGGGCTTCGTCCTGCATGTGGAACAGGTCGAGATGGCGACCGACGCGGCGGTGGTCGCGCTTTTCGGCTTCTTCGAGCATGTGCAGGTAGGCGTCGAGGTCTTCCTTCTTCGCCCAGGCGGTGCCGTAGATGCGCTGCAGCTGTTCGTTCTTCGAGTCGCCGCGCCAGTAGGCGCCAGCCACCTTCATCAGCTTGAAGGCCTTGAGCTTGCCGGTGGACGGCACGTGCGGGCCACGGCAGAGGTCGATGAAATCGCCTTCACGGTAAAGCGAGACATCCTGGTCGGCGGGAATGGCGGCAATCAGTTCCGCCTTGTACTTCTCGCCAATGCCGAGGAAGAACTTCACTGCGTCGTCGCGCGCCCAGACTTCACGGGTCACCGAAATGTCGCGCTTGGCGAGTTCGGCCATGCGTTTTTCGATGGCCGCCAGGTCTTCAGGCGTGAATGGGCGGGAGAAGGCGAAGTCGTAATAGAAACCGTTGTCAACCGTCGGGCCGATGGTTACCTGCGCTTCGGGGAAGAGTTCCTTGACCGCGTAGGCCAGCAGGTGAGCCGTCGAGTGGCGGATGATCTCAACGCCATCGGTATCACGATCGGTGATGATCGCCAGATCGCTGTCCTGTTCGATGGCGTAGCTGGTATCGACCAGCTTGCCGCCGACCTTACCGGCCAGCGCTGCACGCGCCAGACCGGCGCCAATGCTTTGCGCTACTTCAGCCACGGTTACGGCTTGCGCAAATTCCCTTTTCGAACCATCAGGCAGAGTAATGACCGGCATAAAATCGACCTCGCGACCCCGGAAACAAAAAAAGCCAGAGCGGGCGCTCTGACTTTCGGATTCTTGGTAGGCGCGATTGGATTCGAACCAACGACCCCCACCATGTCAAGGTGGTGCTCTAACCAACTGAGCTACGCGCCTACTGCAAAGAAGGCCGCATTATAAACACTTGCCGGCCGATTGCAAGCCTTGGCGAGATGATTTTCAGACAGGCCACGCGGCAAGATATTCTGCCCAGTGTGGTTTGCCGATACGCGCCAGTTCGGCATGAACAAATTTCATTTCAGCATCGTATTCGCTGCGCGACAACTCGCCGCGCATCAATCGAAAACGGCAGAGCACCAGATAGGTATTGACGACATCGGTTTCGCAGTAGTCGCGAATGTCGGCGATGCCGCCGCTCTGCCACGCCTCCCACACCTTGCTGCCGTCCATACCCAGCTTGCCGGGAAAGCCGATCAGTTTGGCCAGATCATCCAGCGGCGCGTTGGCCCGTGGCGAGTACATCGCCAGCAGGTCCATCAGGTCGAGGTGCCGCGTGTGGTAGCGGCTGATGTAGTTGTTCCACTTGAAGTCACGGCTGTCGCCGTAGTCGCCGTCACCCAGATCCCAGTAGCGCGGCGCCGTAACACCGTGTACCAAGCCGCGATAGTGCAGCACGGGCAGGTCGAAGCCGCCGCCGTTCCACGAGACCAGTTGCGGCGTAAACTTCTCGATACCGTCAAAAAAGCGCTGGATGATCTCACCCTCGGCCTGTTCCGGCTCCGACAAAGACCACACCTTCAGGGCATCGCCGGAGCGCAGCACACAGGAGATGGTAACGACACGCTGCAGATAGTGCGGCAGGAAATCGCTGTTGCCGCCACTCGCCGCACGGCGCTGCTGGAAAGCCAGCTCGGCGACTTCGGCATCGGAGATGCTGGCGTCGAGATCGTGCAGGCGGCGCAAACCAGCCACATCGGGGATCGTCTCGATATCGAAAACGAGGGTCGGTTTCATGCCGACGGCGATCAGGCGGGAAACACGCCGGTAGAGAGATAGCGGTCGCCGCGATCGCAGACGATGGTGACGATGGTTGCATTCTCGACCTCGGCCGCGATACGCAAGGCCACGGCCAGCGCGCCGCCTGAGGAAATGCCAGCGAAGATGCCCTCTTCACGAGCCAATCGGCGCGTGATTTCTTCGGCCTCTCCCTGCGCGACCGACTCGACGCGGTCGACGCGGCTGCGATCAAAAATCCTCGGCAGATAGGCCTCCGGCCACTTGCGGATACCCGGAATCTGCGAGCCGTCTTCCGGCTGGCAGCCGACGATACACACCGCAGGGTTCTGTTCCTTCAGGTAGCGCGAGACCCCCATGATGGTGCCGGTCGTACCCATGCTGGAAACGAAGTGCGTAATACGGCCAGCGGTGTCGCGCCAGATCTCGGGGCCAGTGCCTTCGTAGTGCGCCAGCGGATTGTCCGGGTTGGCGAACTGGTCGAGGATGATGCCCTTGCCTTCATCACGCATACGCTCGGAGACGTCACGGGCCAGTTCCATGCCGCCCTCCTTGGGCGTCAGCACCAATTCGGCACCATAGGCCCGCATCGTCTGCCGGCGCTCGACGCTCTGATTCTCTGGCATCACCAGGATCATGCGGTAACCACGCATCGCTGCGGCCATCGCCAGCGCGATACCGGTATTGCCGGAAGTCGCCTCGATCAGGGTATCGCCGGGCTTGATCGTACCGCGCGCTTCGGCGCGAACGATCATCGACAGCGCCGGACGATCCTTGACCGAGCCGGCCGGGTTGTTGCCTTCGAGCTTGGACAGGATCACGTTGCCGCGCTTTGCCAGCGCCTCGCCTGGCAGGCGCTTCAGTTGCACTAGCGGCGTATCGCCAACATAGCTTTCGAGGGTCTTATGCATTTTTACTGAGCCACTCGACATACTGGCGAACCCCCTGTTCGACGGTGGCGAATTCATCCTGGTATCCTGCCGCGCGCAGCTTCGTCAGATCAGCTTGGGTGAAGGCCTGGTACTTGCCTTTCAAAGCATCCGGGAAAGGCACGTACTCGACAAGGCCTTGTGCAACCATCGCCGCCAGTGAAAGCTCAGTTTCGCCCTTGAGTGCACGTGCACCATTGACCGAAGCCACGGCGACGTCATTGAAACTCTGCGCCCGGCCAGTGCCAAGATTGAAGATGCCGGATTTTTCAGGGTGATCGAGGAACCACAGGTTGACCTTGGCGACATCGCCAACGAAAACGAAGTCGCGCTGCTGGGCACCGGGGCCATAACCGTGGGAGCCTTCGAACAGCTTGACCTTGCCTTCGTTGCGGAACTGATGGAAGTGGTGATAGGCCACCGAGGCCATGCGCCCCTTGTGGTTCTCGCGCGGGCCATAGACGTTGAAATAGCGAAAACCGACGACCTGCGACGAAGCATCCGGCAAGCGCTTGCGGACAATCTGGTCGAAGAGGAATTTCGAGTAGCCGTAGACATTGAGCGGCGCTTCGTACTGGCGCTCTTCCTTGAACACGCTGCTGCCGCCATAGGTTGCAGCGCTCGAGGCATAGAGGAACTGCACTTCCTGCTCCAGACACCAGTCGAGCAGGCTCAACGAATAGCGATAGTTATTTTCCATCATGTAGCGGCCATCGGTCTCCATGGTGTCGGAGCAGGCGCCTTCATGGAAGATGGCGTCGATGTCGCCGTCGAACTGGCCAGAATGAAGCAGGTCAATGAACTCGTTCTTGTCGAGGTAATCGACAATGTCGCAGTCGACGAGATTGCGGAACTTGTCGGCCTTGCTCAGGTTGTCGACGGCAATGATGCGATCAACACCGCGATCATTCAGTGACTTGACGATATTCGAGCCGATAAAACCGGCGGCACCGGTAACAATGGTGTACATAATACGAACCCCTTAATTGAGCGCTGCGACCAGTTCGTCGCGCGTCACGACCGCAGTCCCCAGCTTGCCGACGACAATCCCACCTGCGACGTTGGCAACATGCACGGAATCTTCCCATGCACTGCCCACCGCCAACATCGCGGCAAGCGTTGCGATTACTGTGTCGCCCGCTCCAGAAACGTCAAAGACCTCACGCGCCCGCGCTGGCTCATGAAATGTTCCGGAAGCGCGAAACAGGCTCATCCCCTCTTCGCTGCGTGTCACTAACAAAGCATCCAAGCCAAGCTCGGCGCGCAAGGCCTGCGCACGCGTTTCAAGATCTACCGGATCACGCCAACGCCCAACGACCTCCCGGAGTTCAGAACGATTGGGGGTAATTGCTGACGCCCCCGCATAGCGGGCGTAGTCATCACCCTTCGGGTCAACCAGAACCTGCTTGTCAGCCTCCCTGGCCATGTGAATCATGTCTGCGATGTGGGCCAGCCCACCCTTGCCGTAGTCTGACAATAGAACCACATCGCAGTTGGCCAGCAATCGCCCGAACTCGGTCAGTTTGGCCTGGAGCACTTCATGTGATGGCGCTGTTTCAAAATCGATGCGCAACAATTGCTGCTGGCGACCAATGACGCGCAATTTGACTGTTGTGCTGATGGCGGGATCGGTATAGAGACTCGCTTGCACCCGCTCTTCAGCCATCAGGCGACCCAGCGTCACGCCTGCCTCATCATCTCCGACCACGGACAGGAGGGTCACCTGGGCCCCAAGTGCGGCAGCATTGCGAGCAACGTTGGCAGCCCCACCCGGACGCTCCTCACTCCGTTCCACCTTGACGACCGGAACCGGCGCCTCGGGCGAAATTCGGCTGACATCGCCAAACCAGTAGCGGTCGAGCATCACATCCCCGACAACCAGCAGGCGGGCACTGGAAAGATCTGGCAACACGTTCATGATCGAACCATCGCCAGCTTGCCGAGCGCGGCCGCATCGGCAGCAACGGCAGCAACTGCGAAAAACTTCATGGCGTTCCTCAAGGCGTCAAATCAAATTCTTCGGTGCGCTTCGGCGGATAGGTTTCCCAGCCGCCGCACGCCGGGCAGCGCCAGTAGAACTGGCGCGCCTTGAAGCCGCAATTATCGCATCGATAGCGGGCCAGGCGGCGGGTGTAACCCTGCACGATACCCTTGGCCAAATCGATGTCCGCCCGGATTTCCGGAGAAGCGGTGAACAGTCGGGCCTCAAGCAGCTTGTCGAAACCGAGCAGGGTCGGGTTGCGACGAAGCTCATCGCGCACCAATGTGTAGGCCACCTCCGGCCCGTCGCTTTCGAGAACCAGTTGGAAAACAACATCGAGCAGGTCGAGCGAATGGTAATTCTCGAGATAACCGCGCAGCAGTTGCAGACCTTCATCACGCCGCTCGACGGCGCGGTAAGCAGCCAGCAATCGTTGGGCAACCAGCGCCAGATAGGCCGGATTCTGCGACTCGATCTGCTGCCAGCTGAGAATTGCCGCCTGGTGATCACCTTCCTGAGCATGCAGATCACCTTGCAGAAGGCTGGCGCGCACACACAGACGATTCGCCTCCAGTGCCGTTGCCAGATGCGCCCTGGCCGCGTCGCGCCGGGAGCGGATCATATCGGCAGCAGCAAGTTCACAGTAATACTCGGCGATTTCTTTTTTCGATGCGACATCGGGCAACTCGGCAGCGATGACGATGGCTCGCTCCCAGTCCTTGCCAAGCTGGTAGATCTCAAGCAGGTTACGCTTGGCCTCTTCGTCAAGAATCGTGCCGCGCAAACGCTCGAAAGCCTCCTCAGCACGGTCGAGCAGACCGGCCTTGAGGTAGTCCTGCCCAAGCTCGGAAACGGCCGCCAATTGCAGATCCTGTGGCAAATCATCGCGTTCGATCAGGTTCTGGTGCATGCGAATGGCGCGCTCGGTTTCGCCACGACGACGAAACAGACTGCCCAGCGCAAAATGCAATTCGACAGTCTGCGGATCGACCTTGACCGCTTCGACGAAAGATTCGATGGCACGGTCAGGCTGCTCGTTGAGCAAAAAATTCAGCCCCTGAAAATAGGAGCGTGGCAGCGACCGCGACTCCTTCACCAGATGGCGGATATCTATCCGTGCAGCGGCCCAGCCCAGCCCGAAGAAGGCTGGAAACAACAAGAGTTGCCAGTATTCGAATTCCATCATGTACGGGGTGGCGCGACCACCCGGACCTCGGTTTTGGTGGCGTTGAGTTCACGCCGAAGGTTCGATAGCTCGCGGCGCAAGCCAAAGACGGTGCCGAGCAGCGAAAGTGCCCCAAAAAAAGCACCTGCCGCAAAAAAAACCAGTACCACGATGACTAGCGGCGCATGCCAGGCTGCATCAAGAAACAGCTGAACACTCACCGGATCGGTGTTCTTGATCGCGAAAGCGAAGAGAAAGAGAAAGATGAAACCCCGGACCACCCAGACAAGCGCGCGCATTATCTAACCCTCAGGCATAAAAAAGGGCGGCAACTTACGTTGCCGCCCGCAATCTACCACAGCTTGTGCTCAGGCGTGCGCGGTGTCCACACGCTCGCGGAGCTCCTTGCCGGCCTTGAAGTGAGGAACCCATTTTTCGGGGACGCTCACTTTGTCTCCCGACTTCGGATTCCGGCCAACCCGCGGTGGGCGGTAGTTCAGCGCGAAGCTGCCAAACCCCCGGATCTCGATGCGGTCACCCTTGGCAAGTGCCTCGGACATCGCATCAAGCATCATTTTCACCGCGAAATCAGCATCCTTCGCGACCAGCTGCGGAAAACGCACAGCCAGCCGGGCGATCAGCTCGGACTTGGTCATGCTCAGCCTTGGTTGTTAAGTTTCGCCTTCAGCAGCGCACCCAGGTTGGTCGTACCGGAAGCGGCATTGTCGGATGCAATCTTCTGCATCGCCTCATGCTGCTCGGCTTGGTCCTTGGCCTTGATCGACAGATTGATACCGCGAGTCTTGCGATCCACGTTGATGATCATGGCTTCAAGAACGTCACCGACCTTGAGGTGCTGCGACAGGTCTTCGATACGCTCACGCGAGAATTCCGAAGCACGCAGGTAACCTTCGACATCACCGTCCAGGGCCATCACGGCGCCCTTGGCATCAACCGACTTCACGGTGCAACGCGTGATAGCGTTCTTCTCGTGGGTGGCGATGTAGCTGGTGTAGGGGTCGCCTTCGAGCTGCTTGATACCCAGGGAGATGCGCTCCTTGTCGGTATCGATGGCCAGCACGACTGCCTGGACTTCGTCGCCCTTCTTGAAGCCACGGATGGCCTCTTCGCCGGTCTGCGACCACGACAGGTCGGACAGGTGAACCAGGCCATCGATGCCGCCGGGCAGGCCGATGAAGACACCGAAGTCGGTGATCGACTTGATCTGACCGCTGACCTTGTCGCCCTTCTTGTGGTTCTGCGAAAACTCTTCCCACGGGTTGGCCTGGCACTGCTTCATGCCCAGCGAGATACGGCGGCGGTCTTCGTCGATCTCGAGGATCATGACTTCGACTTCGTCGCCCAGCTGCACAACCTTGGACGGGTGAACGTTCTTGTTGGTCCAGTCCATTTCGGAGACGTGCACCAGACCTTCGATACCTTGCTCGATCTCGACGAACGAACCGTAGTCGGTCAGGTTGGTGACCTTGCCGAACAGGCGGGTGCTTTGCGGGTAGCGGCGAGCGATGCCGACCCACGGATCTTCGCCCAGCTGCTTGAGGCCCAGCGAAACGCGGTTCTTCTCGGTGTCGAACTTGAGGATCTTGGCGGTGACTTCATCACCGACGTTGAGCACTTCGCTCGGGTGACGGACACGGCGCCAGGCCAGGTCGGTGATGTGCAGCAGGCCATCGATGCCGCCGAGGTCAACGAATGCACCGTAGTCGGTGATGTTCTTGACGATACCCTTGACGACAGCGCCTTCCTTGAGGTTTTCAAGGAGCTTCTCGCGCTCTTCGCCCATGGTCGCTTCAAGCACGGCACGACGCGAAACAACAACGTTGTTGCGCTTGCGGTCGAGCTTGATGACCTTGAACTCCATGGTCTTGCCTTCGTACGGCGTCGTGTCCTTGACCGGGCGCATGTCGACCAGCGAGCCCGGCAGGAAGGCGCGGACACTGTTGGTCATGACGGTCAGACCGCCCTTGACCTTGCCGGTGATGGTGCCGGTAACCAGCGAGCCGTCGTTCAGGGCTTGCTCAAGCGAGTTCCAGGCAGCGATACGCTTGGCGCGGTCGCGCGACAGGCGGGTTTCGCCAAAGCCGTTTTCGAGCTGTTCGATGGCGACTTGCACAAAGTCACCAACATTCACTTCGAGCTGGCCCTGGTCGTTCAGGAATTCTTCAACATCAATGTAGCTTTCGGACTTGAGTCCGGCGTTAACAACCACGAAGTTCTGGTCGACGCGCACCACTTCGGCGGTGATCACCTCACCCTGGCGCATTTCCTGGCGCGCAAGGCTTTCTTCGAAGAGTTGGGCAAAGCTTTCGGTAATAGGGAGTGCAGACATGGATTCTTCCTTACCGCATCACTGCGGAAAATCAGTTAGTTAAAGTTCGCCATCGAATTCTCTCTCCCTTTTTTGAGGGAAAAGACTCCCGCTTCAGTTCAACGAACCGCCGGTACAACCGGGAACGGCATATCGAGGAACAAAGGAGGGGTCCGGAAGGAAAGAATCCCACGACACCTTGCGGAGGCGCAGCAGATTACTGCGCTACCGTTTTTGCGAAGCTTCCTTGGCCCAACCCAGCACCCTGACCACCGCTTCTTCAATGGTAAGGGCCGAAGTATCGAGCAATTCGGCATCCGCACTTTGCTTGAGCGGCGCTACGCTACGTTGACTGTCGCGCTCGTCGCGTTCACGCAAATCCTGCAAAATCGGCGAGATTGTAGCCTCAATCCCTTTTGCGATCAACTGCTTATAGCGTCGATCGGCACGAATCTCGACGCTGGCCGTGAGAAAAACCTTGGTTCCGGCATCCTGGAAGACCACGGACCCCATGTCGCGGCCGTCGCCGACCAACCCCGGTGCCCGGCGAAACAGGCGCTGGCGGAACAGCAAGGCCTCACGTACCGCCGGCAGGGCCGCCACTTTTGACGCTCCCGACGACATTTCCTCGGTGCGGATGGCGTCGCCGACTTCTTTGCCGGCAAGGCGGATTGAATCGCTTCCCCCCTCGCCGGCAAAGACGACGTCGAGCTTGGCGGCTACTGCCGCCACTCCGGTTTCATCGTCCCAGGCCACTCCGGCACGCTGGGCGGCCAGCGCGGTGAGCCGGTAGAGTGCCCCGGAATCGAGGTAGTGCCAACCCAGTGCCGCCGCCACACGAGCGGCCACCGTGCCCTTGCCGGAAGCCGAAGGTCCGTCGATGGCGATCACCGGCACCGCCGTGGTCACCGTCGCCAGCCGCGCGAAATAGTCGGGGAAGGTCTTGCCGACACACTTCGGATCATTGATGCGCAGCGCGGTGCCGAAGGCGGCGAGCGAAAAGCACATGGCAATGCGGTGGTCGTCATAGGTATCGATGCCTTCCGGCGGGGACGACAGGGCCGGCACCGGCGTCACACGGATGAAATCCTCACCCTCCTCGACCTTGGCACCCAGCTTGCGCAGTTCCTTGGCCATGGCAGCAATGCGATCGGTTTCCTTGACCCGCCACGAGGCGATGTTGCGCAGGACGGTCGGGCCGGTGGCAAACAGCGCCGTCGTCGCCAGCGTCATTGCTGCATCGGGTATGTGGTTGCAGTCGAGATCGATGCCCTTGAGCCCCCCCTGCGGCGCCTTGGCCTCAATCCAGTTGTCGCCCATCTCGATCACGGCGCCCATCTGCGCCAGCGCTTCGGCAAAGCGCACATCGCCCTGGATCGACTCACGGCCGACACCTTCGACGCGCAGCGGACCACCGCCAATAGCGCCGAGTGCCAGAAAATACGAGGCCGACGAGGCATCGCCTTCGACATAGACAACACCCGGCGTGCGATAGCGGCTATCAGCCGGAACGACGAAGCGCTGCCAGCCATCGCGCGACACGGTAACGCCGAAACGGGCCATGATCGCTAGCGTGATCTCAATATAAGGCTTGGAAATCAGCTCACCGACAACTTCTACCGTGGTTTCGACCCGCGTCAGCGGTAGCGCCATCAGCAGGCCGGTCAGGAACTGGCTGGAGACATCGCCGCGCACCTTGACCGTACCGCCCGGCGTTATCACTGCCGGCCGGATTTCGAGCGGAGGAAAGCCCTCATTACCGAGATAGGACACGTCGGCACCCAACTGGCGCAGGCCATCAACGAGATCACCGATCGGCCGCTCGTGCATGCGCGCGACGCCGGAAACCTTGTAATTGCCACCCGCAAGCGCCAGCGCTGCGGTCAGCGAACGTACCGCCGTGCCGGCGTTACCGAGAAAGATGTCGCCGCTCTTGACCGGAAAGGCACCACCGACGCCAGCCACGCGAACCACGCCGTCAGTTTCATGGCGTATGCCGACACCGAGCTGCTTCAGCGCTTCCAGCATCACGTGCGTATCGTCCGAGGCGAGCAGATCACGTACTTCGGTTGTACCTTCCGACAAGGCTGCAAGCAGCAACACGCGGTTCGAAATACTCTTGGAGCCAGGCAGGCGCACCGTGCCGCGTGCCGAAAGTAGCGGCGGGAGATCAATGAATTCCATCAGGATTTTCCTTCCGCCCACGCCCGACGGGCAGTCCGGGCGGTATCGAAGATTTCTTCAAGACGCTGGCCATCGCCAGTCGCCAGCGCCGACCGCAGTTCGTCGAGTTGGGCACGGTAACGATCCAGCTCTTCCAGCAGCGCTTCACGATTGGCCAGGCTGATGTCACGCCACATTTCCGGGTGGCTCGCCGCGATACGTGTGAAATCGCGGAAACCAGAAGCGGCAAAGGTGAAGAACAGGTCGCTGTTGTCGCGCACGGCCAGGTCGTGCACCAAGGCAAACGAGAGCAGGTGCGGCAAATGGCTGACGGCGGCGAAAACACGGTCGTGTTCTGCCGGGGTCAGTTCATGGATGAGCGCCCCGCACCACTCCCAAGCGGAGCGCACACGTGCCACGTTGAGCACCGAATTCTCCGGCAACGGCGTCAGCACCACCTTGCGCTCACGGTAAAGATCGGCCTTCGCTGCAGCAGCGCCGCTGTTTTCGGCGCCTGCAATCGGATGCGCCGGCACAAACTGCCCGACACGCTCACCGAAGGCAGTGCGTGCCGCAGCAACGACATCCGATTTGGTACTGCCGCCATCGGTAACGACGGTATCCGGGCCCAGATAGGGCGCGATGCGCGCCATGATTTCGGGCATCTGACCAACCGGCGTGGCAATCAGCACCAGATCGGCATCCGAAATTTCTTGCCCCAGGTTGACGCCAAGCCGATCGATAACACCGAGTTCAAGGGCCTGCGTCAGGGTCGCAATGCTGCGGCCAAAGCCGACGACTTCTTCGACCTCGCCGGCCGCCTTCAAGGCCAGCGCGAAAGAGCCGCCGATCAGGCCAACACCAAAAATGACGACCTTGCCGAACTCGGGTGAATCAGCCATGGATAGATGCCTGTCGTCAGAGCGCTTTTTCAAGCGCCTCAAGGAAGCGCAGGTTCTCCGCTTCAGTACCGATGGTCACACGCAGCCAGTCGGGCAGGCCGTAGCCGCCGATCGGGCGCACGATGACGCCCTGCTTGAGGAGGCGCTGGTTCACACCGGCGGCATCAGCCACCTTGAAGGTAACAAAGTTGCCATGGGCCGGGATATGCGCAAGACCGTGGCGTTTGAGGCCGGTGATAATCATTTCCATGCCGGCACGGTTGAGCTCGTAACTGCGGGCCACGAACTCATGGTCGTCGAGCGCAGCCACGGCCGCCGCCAGCGCTAGATTATTGCAGTTGAACGGCTGACGAACGCGGTTCATCAGCCCGGCCAGATCCTCCGAAGCCAGCGCATAACCGATGCGCAAACCGGCCAGACCGTAGATCTTCGAGAAGGTGCGGGTGATCACCAGATTCGGGAATTCGGCCAGCCAGCCGACCGTATCGACGCGATCTGCCACCGGCAGGTATTCGTTATAGGCCTCGTCCAGCACGACCACGACTTCGGCCGGCACCGCCTGCAGGAAGGCCTTCAGCTGTGGATAGGGCAGGAAGGTACCGGTCGGGTTGTTCGGATTGGCGATCCAGACGATGCGCGTATCGGGGCGAATCGCCGCCTTCATCGCCTCGAGGTCATGGCCGAAATCCTTGGCCGGGACAGCGATCAACTCGGCGCCGGTAGACAGCGTGGCCAGCGGATAAACGGCGAAGGCGTGTTGGGCAAAGACCGCCGAACGGCTGGGCGCCAGGAAGACGCGGGCAATCAGGTCGAGCACGTCGTTCGATCCGTTGCCGAGAACGATGCGTTCCATGCCGAGGCCGGTATGGTTCGACAGCGCCTTCTTCAGGTCAAAGTCGTCCGGATAGCGCTCCAGCGAACCGATCGCCTTCTCCATCGCTGCCCGGGCCTTGGGGCTCATGCCCAACGGGTTTTCGTTGGAGGCGAGCTTGACGATCTTCTCCACCGGAATGCCCATTTCTCGGGCGAGTTCGGTGATCGGCTTACCCGGCAGATAGGGCGAAATGGCGCGTACGTAGGGCAGTGCCTGATCGGAAAGGGACATGGACAAACCTCGGAAAATGCAGTGAATCAATAAACCGCGGCAGGGTAGGAACCGAGCACCTTCAGGTACGCCGCCTGCTGCTTCAATTCGGCCAGGGCCTTGGCGACCTTCGGCTCGTCGTGGTGACCATCGATATCAACGAAGAAGACATAGTCCCACAGCGTATGGCGCGCCGGGCGCGACTCCAGCCGGGTCATCGAGACACCGGCTTCGGCCAGCGGCAGCAGCAGGCCGTGCAGAGAACCGGTGCGGTTCGGCGCCGACATGATCAGCGAGGTCTTGTCGCGACCCGAGATGCCGGCGTCGAAACGACCGAGCACGACAAAACGCGTGGTGTTGTTCGGCTCGTCCTCGATATTGGCGACGAGGATCGGCACACTGAAACGCTCGGCGGCGGCTTCGCCGGCAATCGCTGCGGCGCCGGCTTCCTGCATGGCCGTTTCAGCCGCCTGCGAGTTGCTGCCGACTGAGATACGCGGGACGTTCGGCAGGTTGCGATTGAGCCATTCGTGGCACTGCGCCAGCGACTGGGCGTGCGAATAGACCTTGGTCACTTTGTCGAGAGAGGACTCGCGCGTCATCAGGTTCTGATGGATGCGCAGTACGACCTCGCCGCAGATTTTGAGCGGCGTCGAGAAGAGCAGGTCCATGCTGCGGCCGACCGCGCCTTCGGTCGAATTCTCGACCGGCACGACGGCGTAGTGCGCATGGCCGGCCTCGACCTCGCGGAAGACGTCGTCGATCGACGACTGCGGCAAGAGACGCGCGGCGTGGCCGAAATGCTTGGTTGCGGCGCTGCCGGTAAACGAGCCAAGCGGACCGAGGAAGGCCACCGACAACGGCTGTTCCAGCGACAGGCAGGTCGACATCACTTCGCGGAACAACCAGGTCACGTTCTCGTTCGACAGCGGTCCGAGGTTCATCTCCTGAATGCGGCGCAAGACCTGCGCCTCGCGCTCCGGGCGATAGATGAAGCCGGCATCGCCGTGTCGGGCCTTGATCTCGCCAACCTTCTGCGCACAACCGGCACGCTTGTTCAGCAGCGCCAGCAATTGTTCGTCGATGCGATCGATTTCGTCACGGACGACCGAAAGTTCTGTCTGCAGATCGTCGCTCATGCCTTACGCCTCTGGAAATCCTGCATGAATTCAACCAGCGTGCGCACGCCGTCGGTCGGCATTGCGTTATAGATCGAGGCGCGCATGCCGCCAACCGATTTGTGACCCTTCAGCGAGGCCAATCCGACCGCTTTCGATTCGGCCAGGAAGGCAGCATCCAGCTCGGCGTTAGCCAGCGTGAACGGCACGTTCATGCGCGAACGGTCGGCCACACGCACCGGGTTACGATAAAAATCCTCGCTGCCGTCGATGCAGGCATAGAGCAGCTCGGCCTTGTGGGCGTTGATTTTTTCGACTTCGGCCAGACCGCCAAGACGCTTCAGCCACTTGAAGACGAGGCCGGAAACATAGATGGCAAAGGTCGGCGGCGTGTTCAGCATCGAGCCGTTCTCGGCCATCACCGCGTAGTCCATGACCGTCGGGATCGTCGCCGGCGCGCGGCCGAGCAGGTCCTCACGGACGATGACGATGGTCACGCCGGAGGGACCGATGTTCTTCTGCGCACCGGCGTAGATCAGCGCGTATTTCGAGACGTCGACCGGGCGCGACAGAATGTGCGAACTCATGTCGGCGACGATCGGCACGGTCGTCTGCGGCAAGCGCGAACAGTCCAGTTCGAGTCCGTGGATGGTCTCGTTGGTGCACAGGTGAACGTAGGCGGCGTTCGGATCGATGACGATCTCGCCGTCGTCCAGGTTGCGTGTGAAGGCAGCGGCTTCGGTCGTGCCTGCGACGCGCACCGAGGCAAGGCCGGCGGTCACCCGCTGCGCTTCCTTGACAGCCTTCTTTGACCACGAGCCGGTGACCAGATAGTCGGCCGACTTGCCGGCCGGCAACAGGTTCAGCGGAATCTGCGCGAACTGCTGCGTCGCGCCGCCCTGCAGGAAGAGCACCTTGTAGTTGGCCGGAATGCCGAGCAGCTCGCGCAGATCGGCCTCGGCAGCCGCGATGATCGAGGTGAACTCCTTGCCACGGTGGCTCATTTCCATAACGCCGCAACCGGCGCCGTGCCAATCGAGCAGTTCGTCCTTGACCTGTTCCAGCACTTCGGCCGGCAGCACTGCTGGCCCGGCGCTGAAATTCCAGATACGTGACATGGCCGCCCTCCGCTTAAGCTTCTTCCGCTTCGTCGTCGGTTTCGACGATCTTTTCCAGACCGGCAAGCTTCTCGCCGCTATCGAGCGAAATCAGCGTAACGCCCTGGGTCGCACGACCGAGTTCGCGGATTTCCGATACGCGCGTACGGATCAGCACGCCACCGGTGGTAATCAGCATGATCTCGTCTTCGTCGGTCACTAGCTTGGCGGCAACGACCCGACCATTGCGCTCGCTGGCCTTGATCGCCATGACGCCCTGTGTACCGCGACCCGAGTGGCGGAAATCGGCCAGCGCGGTACGCTTGCCGAAGCCGTTCTCGGTCGCCACCAGCACCGTCTGCTGCTCGTTCTCGGCCACCAGCAGCGACAGTACCTGCTGGCCCTTGCCGAGTTTCATACCGCGCACACCACGCGCCGGACGACCCATCGGACGAACATCTTCCTCGTCAAACCACACCGCACGACCGGCATCCGAGACCAGCACGATATCGTTTTCGCCATTGGTGATCTCGGCACCGATCAGGTAGTCGTCCTCGTCCAGCGCCACGGCGATGATGCCGGCCTTGCGCGGGTTCGAGAACTCGGACAGTGGCGTTTTCTTGACCGTGCCCTGCGAGGTCGCCATGAAAATGAAGCGATCCTGCGCGAATTCCTTCACCGGCAGGATGGCGTTGATTTTCTCGCCTTCTTCCAGCGGGAACATGTTCACGATCGGCTTGCCACGGCTGTTGCGGCTGCCCTGCGGCACTTCGTAAACCTTGATCCAGTAGACGCGACCACGGTTCGAGAAGCACAGGATGTAGTCGTGCGTGTTGGCGACGAACAGGTGGTCGACGAAATCGTCTTCCTTGATCGCCGCCGCCTGCTTGCCGCGCCCGCCACGGCGCTGCGCGCGGTAGTCAGTCAGCGGCTGCGACTTGATGTAGCCGGTGTGCGACAGCGTAACGACCATGTCCTGTGGCGTGATCAGATCTTCGATGCCGAGGTCCTGCGTGTGCGTAATGATCTCGGAGCGACGCTTGTCGCCAAACTGCTCCTTAACCGCTTTCAGCTCTTCACCAATAATTTCGGTGATGCGCTCCGGGCGGTTGAGGATATCCATCAGGTCGGTAATGCGTTCCAGCAAATCCTTGTAATCGGTAACGATCTTGTCGCGTTCGAGACCGGTCAGGCGTTGCAGACGCAGCTCAAGGATCGCCTGCGCCTGGGCCTCGGAAAGCAGGTAGCCCTTTTTGGAGAGGCCGAATTCGATGCCCAGGCCTTCCGGACGCGTTGCGTCCAGGGCGGCGCGGGCCAGCATTTCGCCAACGGTCGGCGACACCCACAACCGGCTCATCAGGCCGCGCTTGGCATCTGCCGGTGTCGGTGCGGCCTTGATCAGCGCGATGATCTCGTCGACGTTGTCGAGTGCAACTGCCAAACCTTCCTGAGTGTGTGCCTTCTCGCGCGCCTTGCGCAGTTCGAAAACGGTACGCCGGGTGATGACTTCGCGGCGGTGGGCCAGGAAGCACTCCAGCATGTGCTTGAGGTTCAGCAGACGTGGCTGACCATCGACCAGCGCCACCATGTTCATGCCGAAGGTGTCCTGCAGTTGCGTCTGCTTGTACAGGTTGTTCAGCACCACCTCGGGCATGACATCGCGCTTCAGCTCGATGACGACGCGCATGCCGGACTTGTCCGACTCGTCCTGAATGTTCGAGATGCCTTCGATCTTCTTTTCGTTGACCAGCTCGGCAACCTTTTCCAGCAGGGTGCGCTTATTCACCTGATAGGGCAGCTCATCGACGATGATCGCCTGCTTGTTGCCCTTTTCGAGATCCTCGATGTGCGTGCGAGCACGCATGACGACGCGACCACGGCCAGTGTGGTAGCCATCACGGACGCCAGAAACGCCGTAGATGAAGCCAGCTGTCGGAAAGTCGGGGGCAGGAATGATGTCGATCAGTTCATCGATCGTCATTTCCGGGTTGGCCAGAAGCGCCAGGCAACCATCAACCACTTCGTTCAGGTTGTGTGGCGGAATGTTGGTCGCCATGCCAACAGCGATGCCAGACGATCCGTTGATCAGCAGATTCGGAATCCTGGCCGGCATGATCAGCGGTTCCTGCTCGGAACCGTCGTAGTTCGGGCCGAAGTCGCAGGTTTCCTTGTCGATGTCTTCGAGCAGCTGGTGACCGATCTTGGCCATCCGAACTTCCGTGTAGCGCATCGCTGCCGCGTTATCGCCGTCGACCGAGCCAAAGTTGCCCTGACCATCAACCAGCATGTAGCGTAGCGAGAAGTCCTGTGCCATGCGCACGATGGTGTCGTACACCGCCGTGTCGCCATGCGGGTGATACTTACCGATGACGTCGCCGACGACGCGAGCCGACTTCTTGTAAGCCTTGTTCCAGTCGTTGCCCAGCTCGTGCATGGCAAAGAGAACACGGCGATGCACCGGTTTCAGGCCGTCACGTACATCAGGCAGCGCACGACCGACGATCACGCTCATCGCGTAATCGAGGTATGAACGACGCATCTCGTCTTCTAGGCTTACCGGGAGGGTTTCTTTGGCGAATTGTTCCATATGCTCGTCCACGCCGCTTGAAGGCGGCTTATGTTGTTAGTTGTCGTCTTTGCGAAACCATTGATTCTATCATGTTGGACAGCGCCAACAGTAGGACTGCCGCTCAGCATAGAAATAACGACAATTGCTTGAAGATGCGCGAAATTTCGTGTTTAAATCCGCAGCACAGCACCGCCGACAACCTCAAATCATTAACGGCAACCTAGGAGGAGTCATCTTGAAAATCAAATTTATTGCCCAGTCGCTCACCGCCATCGGCCTCATCGCCTTGACGGGAATGGCCCAGGCGCAGACGGCTGACCGCGTCTACGTCATTGACCAGCGCGCGGAAGTTGCCCGAAGCGGCACCGGCCTTTGCTGGCGTACCGGCTTCTGGACGCCGGCCGCTGCCGCCAACGACCCGGCCGGCTGCGCCTGCGACAAGGACCTGCTGCCGAAGGAGAAGTGCGAACCGAAACCAGCAGCTCCCGCCGCAGCTCCCGCCGCAGCTAAGGCCATCACGATCGCCTCGAAAGAGCTGTTCGATTACTCCAAGTCGGTACTGAAGCCCGAAGGCAAGGCGGCAATAGACCGCGAAGTCATCGCCAAGCTGAAGGATGTTGGCCCGATCAAGCAAGTTCTCGTCACCGGCCACACCGATCGCCTCGGCTCACAACAATACAACCAGAAGCTTTCCGAAAAGCGCGCCGAAGTCGTCAAGGGTTACCTCGTCTCGAAGGGCATCCCGGCGAACAAGATCGAAACGATGGGCGCAGGCAAGACCCAGCCAGCCACCGGTGTGCCGAAGTGCGCAGACACGCTGCCAAAGAAAAAACTGGTCGAATGTCTGGCACCGCACCGCCGCGTCACCATCGAGGTTTCCGCCGAGCCGAAGAAGTAATACGGCCCATCGGAGCTACCTCACACAACCCCGCTTCGGCGGGGTTTTTTGTCTTTTTTGCCGTACTTGACTGCTTATTCAGCCTTTACGAACCATGACCGAAGCCGCCGACCTGCTCATTCGCGCCCGCTGGATCATACCGGTCGAGCCCGCCAATACCACCCTCGAAAACCATGCCGTTGCCATCCGCAACGGCAGGATCATTGCTCTCCTTCCCGACCGCGAGGCAAGCCTCCGTTTTTCGGCGACGCGGGAGGTGTTGCTGAATCAGCATGTACTCATGCCCGGCCTCGTGAACCTCCACTGCCACGCGGCAATGACACTGCTGCGCGGCCTGGCGGACGACACCCCCTTGATGCCATGGCTGCAGGAGCACATCTGGCCAGCCGAGGGCCAGCATGTTTCTGCCGATTTCGTGCGCGACGGCACCCTGCTGGCCTGTGCCGAAATGCTGCGTGGCGGCATCACCTGTTTTAATGACATGTATTTTTTCCCGGAAGCCGCAGGCGAAGCCATTGCGGCTGCGGGAATGCGTGGCGTGATCGGTCTCGCCCTCCTCGAATTTCCAACCGCCTACGCCACCGACGCCGACGACTATCTTGCCAAAGGCCTGGCCGCCCGCGACAAGCTGAGCTCCAACCCCCTGCTCCACTTTACGCTGGCCCCGCACGCCCCCTACACCGTCAGTGACCGCAGCTTCGAGCGGGTCGCCACACTCACCGGAGAACTCGATCTGCCGGTACACATGCATATTCACGAAACACTCGCGGAAATCCAGGAAAGCCTGGCCCAGTATGGCGTCCGCCCGCTTGAGCGCCTGCGCCGCCTCGGCCTCGTCACCTCGAACCTGATCGCCGTACACGCCGTTCACCTGACGGCTGACGAAATCGCGCTACTGGCGGCAGAGGGCGTTTCGGTCGCGCACTGTCCGAGCTCAAACCTCAAGCTCAGCAGCGGTATCGCTCCCATCCGGGCGATGCTGGCCGAGGGGATCAATATTGGCCTCGGTACCGACGGCGCCGCCAGCAATAACCGCCTCGACCTGCTCTCTGAGGCCCGCCTTGCCGCCCTGCTCGCAAAAGGCGCCAGCGGCGACGCCACCACAATGAGCGCCTATCAGGCCTTGCACGCAGCAACATTGGGCGGTGCGAAGGCTCTTGGCCTCGACCACGAAATCGGCTCAATCACTCCAGGAAAATCAGCAGACCTCTGCGCCATCAGCCTGGAGGATCCGATGCTCGCCCCATGCTACTCACCGGCATCGCACATGGTTTACGTTGCCGGAAGGGAAAACGTGAGCCACGTATGGATTGCAGGCAAAATGATGCTTGAAAGCCACACCCTGACGGGTTTTATGAAAAAGGACTTGGAAAAACTCGCATCCATATGGCAAACTAGAATTTGTCCGCGCGCAACCCCTGCCTGACAAGGGCACCCGGCGGATTGCGGCCAGGTTCCGGCTGTTCAATTACTAACGAGGGAAAACGAATGAAGAAAATCGCCAAACAATCCCTGATGGTCGTTCTTGCGGCCGCCATGGGTCTGAGTGTTTCTGTTGCACAAGCACAAACCACTGCTGATCGCGTTTATGTCATCGACGCACGTAACGAAGTCGCCACCAGCGGTGCCGGCCTTTGCTGGCGTACCGGTTTCTGGACACCGGCAGGCGCTGCCAATGACCCGGCTGGCTGCAAGTGCGACAAGGATCTGCTGCCGAAGGAAAAGTGCGAGCCGAAGTCCGCCGGCGCTACTGGCCCGAAGCCTGCTTCCGCCAAGGTGACACTTGCTGCTGACGCGCTGTTCGACTACGACAAGGCTGTCCTCCGTCCGGAAGGCAAGAAGTCGCTTGACGACCTGGTCGCCAAGTCCAAGGCACTGAACCTCGAAGTCATCATCGCCGTCGGCCACACTGACCGCCTCGGTTCCGATGCCTACAACCAGAAGCTGTCGGAAAAGCGCGCTGCCGCTGTCAAGACCTATCTGGTGAGCAAGGGCGTCGAAGCCAACAAGGTCTACACCGAAGGCAAGGGCGAGAAGCAGCCGAAGACCGGCGCCACCTGCAAGGGTGACAAGAAGTCCAAGGCACTGATCCAGTGCCTGCAGCCTGATCGTCGCGTCGACATCGAAATCATCGGCACCCAGAAGTAATTCTGACCGCTGATCGAAAAGCCCTGCGCGAGCAGGGCTTTTTTCTTTCCACTTCATTTTTCGTTCCAGCATGATCAACGCCGACCCAACCGAACTGCAAAAATTCAGCGATCTCGCCCACCGCTGGTGGGACCCGAATAGCGAATTCCGTCCGCTGCACGAAATCAATCCGCTGCGCCTGGACTGGATCGACCGCCACGCGATACTCAAGGACAAGAAGATTCTCGATGTCGGCTGCGGTGGCGGCCTGCTTTCCGAAGGCATGGCTGCGCGCGGTGCCACGGTGACTGGAATCGACCTTTCGGAAAAAGCACTTGGGGTCGCCCGCCTGCATCTGCTGGAAAGCGGCCGCAGCGTCGATTACCGCCACCTATCGGCCGAGGAACTGGCCACGCAGGAGGCCGGCAGCTACGACATTGTCACCTGCATGGAAATGCTCGAGCACGTTCCCAACCCGGCAAGTACTATCGCATCCTGTGCTGCGCTGGTGAAGCCCGGCGGCCATGTCTTTTTCTCGACGATCAACCGCAACCCCAAGGCCTATCTGTTCGCAGTGATTGGTGCCGAATACCTGCTGCAGCTGCTGCCAAAGGGCACGCACGACTATGCCAAGTTCATCAAACCATCGGAAATGGCACGCTGGGCAAAGAGTGTCGGCCTCGAACTCGACGAAGTCATCGGCATGAGCTACAACCCGTTTGCAAAAAGCTACTCACTCGGTCGCGACACCAGCGTCAACTACCTGGTTCACACCGTCAGGAATGCCTGAAACAGCGCACCAAACAGCGCCAGAGGCGATCCTCTTTGACCTTGATGGCACCTTCGCCGATACGGCACCGGACCTCGGGGCCGCGCTCAACCGGCTACGTGCCGATCTCGACCTGAACCCCATGCCGCAGAGCGCCTTGCGTCCATTCGTCTCGCAGGGCGTGCGCGGCATGCTGTACGCCGGCCTCAACATGCGTCCCGAACACCCGGACTACCTGCCGTTTTATCAGCGCTTCCTCATCCATTACCAGCAGGCTCTTTGTGTCGACACACGGCTTTTTGACGGGATCGACAAGCTGGTGGACGAACTGGAAAAAAACGGCATCGCCTGGGGCATCGTCACCAACAAATCGCAGCGTTTCACGCTGCCGCTGATGGAATCGCTGGGCTATGCCCGGCGTGCCGCCTGCATCGTCAGCGGCGATTCTTCCCCTCGCGCCAAGCCGCATGCCAGCCCGATGCGCCTTGCCTGCGCGCTTGCTGATTGCGAGGCGCAGCGTACGTTTTTCGTAGGCGACGACCGCCGTGACATCCTGGCCGGCCAAGCCGCCGGAATGGTGACCATTGCCGCAGCCTATGGGTACCTCGGCGACAGCGGTCCGGTCGAGCACTGGGGCGCTGACCACCGCGTCGACCATGTCGGCGAAATTGCCGCGCTGACGCGGATTTCCTGACGACCCTTCACGCGATAGTCGAAGGCGCGCCTTGAAATTCCGAGGGTTCGCCCCCATAATCCCTGCACGGTCGTAATTCCGGCGAACTGGAAGTATTCTGGACGGCGGTTCGATTCCGCCCACCTCCACCACAGGGGGGGTGATCTGGTCTCGACAGGGTAATAGAAGGCAAGCAGGCGGCCCGAGAGGCGACGGACGTAATCCGCGCAAATTAGTAAACGCCAACGATGAGCGTTTTGCAATGGCCGCTTAAGGCCTATGCCGAGGCTGCTTGAGCCTTGTTACCAAAGAAAAGCCGGCGGGGACTTCGGTCCCCGTCGTCATTTCCGCGCTGCCAGGCGATAACCGGCAGAAAGCGCCTCGAACGCAGCCACTTCCTGCGCAATCCAAGCATCGGCACGGACTGTTGCACAGGCACTTGCACCGCCACCGCCACCGACCCCACCCCACAACTCGCCGGCCATCAGTGCCGCAACCCTGGGCGCCAGAGCGCTAGCGGCAGCGGCATCAAGCAACAACCTGCGGCTGCGACGAGCCAGCACATCCTCCAGCTTGCGCGCCATTTCATGGCGACAGGCCCACACCACTTCGGCAGCAGTCAATGGCAGCGCCGGATG
>JBAYVG010000042.1:0-27835 GCA_041674785.1 Rhodocyclaceae bacterium | reverse complement strand
TCTCGTGGCACACGATCGTGCTGCGCGACTTCTCGGGCCGGGTCAAGAGCACCATCCTGATCGGCGACGATGTCACCGAGTTGCACCGAGCCGAAGCGCAGCTTTCGCTCTCGGCCCGCATCTTCGAGGCCACCCATCATGCGATGCTGGTAACCAAGCTCGACGGCAGCATCATTGCCATCAACACCGCCTTCACCACACTGACCGGCTACAGCGGGGAAGAGGCGCTGGGGCGCAACCCAAGCATCCTGCAGTCGGGCCGGCACGACCAGTCGTTCTACCAGCAGCTCTGGGAAAAACTGCTGGCTAGCGGCCACTGGCATGGCGACATCTGGGACCGGCGCAAGGATGGCAGCATCTACCCGAAGTATCTTTCGATCAGCGTCATCCGCGACGCCAGCGGCAAGGCCACCAATTACGCCGGCATCTTCTACGACATTTCGGAACGCAAGACGGTTGAGGAAAGGCTAGACCACCTGGCCCATTACGACACGCTGACCGGCATCCCGAACCGTTGCCTGCTGCTCGACCGGCTCGAACAGGCGGCGGAACGCGCAATACGCCAGGGCACCAAGGTCGGGCTGCTTTATCTGGACCTGGATCATTTCAAGCAGGTCAATGACACGCTCGGCCACGGTGCCGGGGACGAGTTGCTGCGCGAGGTTGCGCAACGATTGAAGAGCAGCGTGCGCGCTGTCGACACCGTGGCCCGCCTCGGTGGCGATGAATTCGTGGTGCTGGTCCCCGAGATCAACGAGAGTCTCGATCTGACGCGGGTGTCGCAGAAGATCCTGGATGCGCTGATCGTTCCCTACCAGATCGAAGGGCGCTCGGTGGTGACCACGCCAAGTATCGGCATCAGCATCTACCCGGACGACGGCAGTGATGTCCATGAACTGCTGAAGCATGCCGATACCGCCATGTATCAGGTCAAGCAGAATGGGCGCGGCTTCTTCAAATTCTTCGACAAGCTGTAGCCACCTCCACCGCGCGCTCGGCCACTCGCCTCATTTGAGATCGTCGGGAAGCGGGTAGTCGGGGTAGGCCGTACGGAAGGCAGCAAGGCGGCGCGCCGCCTCTTCCTGTTTCCCTTGCCGGCGCAATTCGCGAATTTCGTCGAGCCAGACTGCCTCAGGCCGAGGCACGGCACGCTTGGCCGCCGATTCGAGCATCGGCGCTGGCGCACCAGCACCCGCCGGCGCCATGGTCGGCACAGCCGGCTGCATTGTGCGCGGACGCTCGGCCACCGCGCTATCGGCCGCATTGGTGCTTTCGGCCTTGGCGGCAGGTGCCGCCAGGCGACCTTCCGGTGACGGTGAAATGGGGGCGGGAGCAGTGCGATCGCCCACTGGCGCCGACTCGACGGCTTTTGCCCGGCGTTCACTGCGCACGGCAGGAGGCGGCACCGCTTCCTTGGCCATGCTGGCCGGATCGGTGGCTCCCTTGGTTGCCGGCACGCCGGCGGCCGGCAATGAGGGCGGCGGAGCAACTTCCTGCACCATCGAAGGATTGCCTTGCATGGTCAGCGACAGCATCACCGCCAGCAACATCGAGGCGGCGACGGCCACCGGTAGTCGCAGGCGCTTCCACCACGGCAAGGGTACAGGCTGTGCTGCGAGCGCTTCGCGGGCTAGCTTGAGGATGGCGGCATCGAGCGCTGCCGGCGGCACTTCGTCCGTCGCCGAGTGGTAGAGGCGGGAAAGTCCGGGATCGTTCGGCAGGGCGCTCGACTCGTTTGGCTCGGTCATAACAGATCCTTCAGCGAATGGCGCAGTTTGCTCAGCGCATAGCGCAAGCGGCTCTTCACCGTTTCGCGGCCGGTACCGGTCGCGCTGGCGATTTCCTCAAGACTCATGCCGCCCGCTTCGGCCAGCAGAAAAACCTCGCGTTGCGGTTCCGGCAAGCCGGCCAGCGCCGCACCAATACGTTGCCTGAGCTGTAAACGTTCGAGTTGTGCCGACGGGGTCAATTCGGCTGGCGCCGGAAAATTCTCGATGGCGTTTTCCTCACCAGCATCTTCCCAGAGCAGCATCTTGTCGCGGGCGTGGTGGCGGTAGTGATCGATCAGCCGATGGTGGGCGATGCGGAACAGCCAGGTAGAAAATTTGGCCAGCGGCGCATAGTCGGCCCGGGCATTCACCACGCGCAGCCAGATATCCTGGTACAACTCTTCGGCAAGGCGGGCGTCACCGCATTGGTGCACGAGATAACGGTAAAGGCGGTTGCGGTAGCGCGGGTACAACGCCTCGAATGCCGCGACCTCACCGGCCTGGTAGGCCAGCATCAGCCCTTCGTCGGTACGCGGGTCAACAGTCATCCGGTAGCGCTTGTATCAGAGCAGCAACTTCTGCATGCAGCCAATGACGTAGGCCGGGCGCAGTGGCTTGAGAATGTAGCCCTTGGCACCGAGGCCGGCAGCCTGGGTAACGAAGTTGCGATCGGCACAGCCGGTGACCATGACCACGGCGGTTTCCGGGCTGAGCTCGCGCAGCAGCGGCAGCGCTTCCAGCCCGCCCATCACCGGCATATTGACGTCGAGGCAGAGAATGCCGGGGCGATGGGTGCGCACGGCCGTAATCGCCTCGGCGCCGTTGCTGACAGTCTGCACCACGCGCAGGCCGCACTCTTCCAGCAGGCCCTTGAGCACCATGCGCACCGACCCACTGTCGTCAGCGATGACTGCGGTCCGGCGGCGACGGGCACGTGCATCCGCGTCTTCCGCTGCCGTATCCTCTGCTGCAGCATCTCGTGTTGCCGCCTCAGCGGCCGCGTCCGCTCCAGCGGCCGCCGCGTCGGTCTTCGCCGCCAGCGCACGCACCTCAGTCACCTCGCGCAGTTCATCAATGACCTGCTGCTGACTGAACGGCTTGCGGATGAAGCCGGAGGCCCCGGCATCAGCCGCCCGCTGCTCGATCCCGGACTCCGCCGAACCGGTCATGAACAGCACGTCGATCTCGGGCGCCGTGGCATTGATATCGGCCAGCAGCGAAAGGCCATCGCGTCCTGGCAGCTGGTAGTCGAGGCAGACGATATCGGGACGCAACTGGCCGATATGTTCGATCACCGCGTCGCCATCGGCCAGGGTGCCGACGACTTCATGGCCAGCACTGACGAGCAGTGCGGTCAGGACCTTGCACAGTCCGGCGCTGTCTTCGACGATGAGGATTTTCATGGAAAATTGACTGAGGGCCGGACTGGTCAGCGCAACGCAAATCGCTGTAGTGACATCCCGCGAGCCTGTTCAGGCACCAAAGTTTTCCGGCATCTGCACGGCAAGCACTTCGCCCGTGGCGGTGGCAACGCCGTTGGCGAACACGGTCGAGGTGACGATCACCTTGCGCCCCTTGATCTCTTTGACCCGTCCACGAATTTCAAGCGGTCCGAGCGGTGTTGGCTTGAGATAGTTCACCAGCAGCGAGCCAGTGACAAAACGGAAGGCTGGCAGGGTATCCATTTCCCGCCCTTCGGCTCGGTACATTGCCGCCGCAGCGGTGCCGGTGCTGTGGCAATCGATCAGCTCGGCGAGCAACCCGCCATAGACAAAACCGGGGATGGCGGAATGGAAGGGTTGGGGCGTGAAGCGCGTCAGTGACTCGTCGCCGTCCCAGAAGGTCTTGATCTGGTGCCCGTGTTTGTTCAGCGCACCACAGCCGTAGCAATGGGCAACATTCTCGGGGTAGTAGTCCTGAAAGGCTTTCATGGCTTCTCGCATTGTCTCAAGCGGTTGATGATCAGGCGGCAGGCGCTTCTTCCTGCACCACCTTGCTGGCCAGCAGACTATAAACAGTCGGCACCACGAACAGGGTAAAGAAGGTGCCGAGCAGCAGACCACCAACGATGACCCAGCCGATCTGCTGCCGCGATTCGGCACCGGCACCGGTGGCCAGCGCCAGCGGCACGGCACCGAGAACCATGGCGCCGGTCGTCATCAGGATCGGGCGCAGGCGTAGCTCGGCGGCATCGATGACCGCTTTCTTGATGTCCAGCCCCTTCTCCTGCAACTGGTTGGCAAACTCGACGATAAGGATGCCGTGCTTCGTGATCAGCCCGACCAGTGTCACCAGACCGATCTGGCTATAGACGTTGAGCGTGCCGCCGGAGAGCAGCAAGGCCAGCAGCGCGCCGGTCATCGACAGGGGTACGGTAAGCATGATGATGAAGGGGTCGCGGAAGCTTTCGAACTGCGCCGCCAGCACCAGATAGATGAAGGCCAGCGCCAGCACGAAAGTAACCGCCAGCGAGGCCGACGAAGTCTTGAACTCGCGCGACTGACCGGCGTAGTCGACAGCGTAGCCCGGCGGCAGGATACGGCCAGCCGCCTCTTCCATGTATTTCAGCGCTTCGCCCATGGTGTAACCGGGCGCCAGGTTGGCGGTGATGATCACCGCGCGACGCTGGCCGAAGTGGTTGAGTTCGCGAGGGCTGACCCGCTCGTCCACATCGATCAGGCTGGCCAGCGGAATCATCGCGCCGTTCTTGCCGCGCACGTAGATGTCGCTGATATCTTCCGGCCGCGTGCGGTCGGCATTGGCCACCTGCACGATCACGTCGTACTGCTCGCCATCCTGCTTGTAGCGCGTGACCTGACGACCGCCGAGCATGGTTTCCAGCGTGCGGCCGACGGTCTCGACCTGCACGCCACTATCCGAAGCCTTGTCACGGTTGAGCGAAACCGAGAGTTCGGGCTTGTTGAGCTTCAGGTCGGTATCGACGTTGGTGATACCGGGGTTCTTCGCCACTTCAGCGAGAATCTGGGCCGTCAGTCCCTGCAGTTCGATGTACGAGGCCGAGGTGACGATGACGAAGTTGACCGGCCGTTCACGCGGGCTTTGTCCGAGCGACGGCGGCGTCACCGGGAAAGCCAGCACGCCGGGGATGCCCATGAATTTCGGGAACAGCTCCTTGACCACGGCCAGCGAGTTGCGCGTGCGCTCCTTCCAGTCGCTGAGGCCAACGAACGAAATGCCCTGGCTGACCGTCGGATTGCCGGAAACGACAAAATAGCGCTCGACATCCTTGGTGTTGCCGTAGATGCCCTCAAGCTGCCGCGCGTACTTGTCGGAATATTCCAGCGTCGCGCCTTCCGGAGCGACAAAAACCCCGAGGATGATGCCGCGATCCTCGATCGGCGCCAGCTCCGATTTCAGCGACTTCAACAAGACCACGCTCGATAGCGCAACCAGCGCAAAGACGACCATGACAATCCAGCGGCGATCGAGCAGCATGGTCAGCACGCGCTTGTAGCCGACGGTCAGCGATTCGAGAAAATTCTCGATGGCGACGAAGGCACGGCCATGCCTGGTTTCATGTTTCAACAGCAGCGAGCACATCATTGGCGACAGCGTCAGGGCGACAAAACCGGAGACGATCACGGCGCCGGCCAGGGTCAGCGCAAATTCGACAAAGAGCTTGCCGGTGCGCCCGGTCATGAAGGCCACCGGGGCATACACCGCCGCCAGTGTGATCGTCATCGCCACCACGGCAAAACCGATCTCCTTCGCCCCCTGGAACGCCGCCTGCATGCGCGGCATGCCTTCTTCCATATGGCGGTAGATGTTCTCCAGCACGACAATCGCGTCGTCGACCACCAGCCCGATGGCCAGCACCAGCGCCAGCAAAGTCAGTGTGTTGATGGTGAAGCCGAGCATGAACATCAGCGCAAACGAGCCGATCAGCGAGACCGGGATGGTGACCAGCGGAATCAGCGTCGCACGCACGTTCCTGAGGAAGAAGAAGATGATCGCCAGCACCAGCAGAATGGCCTCGCCGATGGTCTTGAATACCGAGTCAATGGAACGGTCGATGAACACCGATGAGTCGTAGGCGATATTCACCGTCATCCCCTTCGGCAATTCTGAAACCACCTTGGGCAACTCGGCACGCAGCCCTTTCGAGAGTTCGAGCGGGTTGGCGGTTGCCTGCTTGACGACCCCCAGCGCCACCGCCGGCCGACCGTTGAAACGCACCGTGCTGCGCTCTGCGGCGGCACCGATCTCGACCCGGCCGAGATCGGAAATGCGTACCGGATAGCTGTTGCCACGCGCGTCACTGGCCTGCTTGACGATGATGCTGTCGAACTGTTCGGGGCGCGTCAGGTCGGTCTGCGCCACCACCGAAAACTCACGGCTCCGGCTTTCGATGCGACCAGCGGGCACCTCGACGTTCTGTTTCCGGAGGGCATCCTCGACATCGGCCGGCGTCAGGTTGTAGGCCGCCAAGCGCTCACGGTCAAGCCAGATGCGCATGGCGTATTTTCGCTCGCCGAATACGCGCACATCAGCCGCGCCTGGCAGCGTCTGCAAACGTGGCTTGACGATGCGGTTGGCAACGTCGGTGACCTCGAGTGCCGAATGCACGTCGGAGGAAAATGCCAACCAGATGATCGGATTGGCATCGGCTTCGACCTTGGCGATCACCGGTTCCTCGATATCCGTCGGCAACTTGTTGCGCACCCGCGAAACACGGTCGCGCACGTCGGAGGCGGCTGAGTCGGGATTGCGTTCAAGCTTGAAGCGCACGGAAATCTGCGAGTTCTCCTGGCGCGAAATGGAGGTGATGACATCAACGCCTTCGATCCCCGCCAGCGAGTCTTCGAGCGGCTTGGTCACCCGCGACTCGATGATCTCGGCCGACGCTCCGCGATAAGTGGTATCGACCGTCACCACTGGCTCGTCGATCTTCGGATACTCGCGAACCGGCAAGCGCGTATAGGAGACGAGCCCGATCAGCATCACCGATAGCGAGAGGACCGTCGCAAATACCGGGCGACGGATGCAGATATCGGAGATCTTCATGAAGCCGCCTTGGCCGGGGCGTCGGGCTTCACCTCAGGCTTGGCCGGGAGGGGCGTCGGGGCACCTGCAGGCGAAGCTGCCGGGGAGGCCGCAGCGACATCGCGGATCGCAGCACCATCACGCAACTTCAACTGACCGGCGGTGACCACGACATCGCCGGCTTTCAGACCGTCGACGATTTCCAGCTGCGCATTGCGACGCAACCCAGTCTTGACCAGGACTTTCCTGGCCTTGCCTTCGACAACGGTAAAGACGAAGGCCTGCACGGGGTCGGCAACCAGGGCCTGTTCGGGGATCATCAGCGCATTATCGCGGGCTTCGAAAATCAGCCGGGTGCGTACGAACATGCCCGGACGCAGTTTGCCGGCGGCGTTGTCGAGACGGGCGAGACAGGATATCGAGCGGCCATTGGCATCCACCAACGGATTGATGGCATCGAGCGTTGCCGTGAAACGTTCGCCCGGCAAAGCGTCGGAGGTGATTTCGATGGCCTGGCCGATGCTGAGGCGCGCCAGCGTCGCTTCGGGCAAGCGGAAATCAACCTTCAGCGTCTGCATGTCTTCGAGGTTGATCAACTCCTGACCATCCTTCACGTAATCGCCAATGCCGATGTTGCGGATGCCGACGACGCCGGCGAAGGGTGCCCGGATGCGCGTCTTGGCCTGCTTGGCCTCAGCCAGCGCCACGGCCGCTTCCTGCACACGCAGGGTGGCGGCAGAGCTGTCGAGCGCCTGTCCGCTGATGAATTTTTTCTGGTGCAGGTCTTCATTACGCTTCTGGGTCGAGCGCGCCAGCTCCAGATTGGCCCGTGCCTGCGCCAGTTCGGCGGCCGGCATGGCGTCGTCCAGCCCGACCAGCAAGGCGCCTTTGGCGACCGCCTGGCCATCCTTGAAACCAATGCTGGAAATCCGCCCGGCGGTTTCCGGACGCAGCGTCACCGACTCGTTCGAGCGCAGCGAACCGACCGCAGAAACGTCGATGACCAGCGATGTGGGCGCAATGGTGGTCAATTCCACCGCAGTCGGAAAGCCGCCCGCCGGCGGCCCGCCGGCGCCGGGCTTGCCAGCGGGCGCGGCTGCGCTGCCGGGCACCGACGCTGTGGACGCGGGGCGATTGGCAAAAAAGGCATACACGGCAAGTGCAAGCAGCCCCGCAGCAACCAGGGCAAAGATCCTGAAACGTTTTGTTTTTGGCATTGACGACATTTGATTTTCCGATAGCCCGCACGCTACTGACCAGGCAGTCAGCAAATGGCGAATTATACGCACCCGACAGGAGCTTACCGTGTATCTGAATGTAGCCGTCCCTCTTGCCGAAAAATGGCCATCGGTCCAATACCGGGACGCATTATTCAAATGTAAGATACAAGACTGCAGATGCGCTTTGCATAAAACACGAACACTGTGCGGGGCACTGCCAATAAAAAATAATTCGATTGGCCTTACAGGGATTGGTTCAACAAGGGGGTTTCACATGTCGAGTCGCCGCACGTCGGTGGCCACCAAGCTGGTCTTGGTTCTGGCCACCAGTATTGCCGTATTGCTTGCTGCCGCCGCTATCGGGCTATCCAGCTTCCTGACAAAGCAACTTGAACAGAAAGCGCTGGACGGCCTGCAGAACACCAACCGCATGGTCATCGGCATGATCGATACCTACAACCGCTCTCTGGAACAAACCGTACAACGCCTAGGCCAGGTTTTTGCCGCCAACTACGGCCAGGCTTTCTTGCTCGATGCCAGCGGCGCCCTGCATCACGGCAACGAGTCGATCACCCTTGGCAACACGGCGATCCCCGACCGCTTTACCGCCCTCACCAACGTCAACGCGACGGTGCTGACGCGCAAGGGTGACGATTTCGAACGCACCTCCACCTCGGTCAAGGATGAAACCGGCAAGCGGGCCTCGGGCATTCCGCTTGGTGCCGGCCACCCGGCCATTCCGAGTCTGCTCAAAGGCGAGCCCTTCACCGGCAAGGCCAAGATGCTGGGGCGCGACTTCATGACCCATTACCTGCCGATCAAGGACCGCGACGGCAAGGTGGTCGGTGCCTTTTTCGTCGGCATGGATTTCACCGAAGGCCTGTCCGCGCTGAAGAAAAAGGTGCTGTCGATCAAGATCGGCACCACCGGCTACGCCTATGCCATGGATCTTGGCAAGGACAAGGGGATGCTGACCATTCATCCGGCCAGCGAGGGGAAATCCCTGCTTGGCGTCAAGGACGATGCCGGCAAGGAATTCGTGGCTGAAATGCTGCAGAAGAAGGATGGTATTACCAACTACTGGTGGAAGAACCCCGGCGACTCCCAAGCCCGCGAGAAGGTGGTCGCTTTCAACCACTACCCGGAATGGAACTGGCTGATCGCTTCCGGCAGCTACCTCGACGAATTCAATTCGGAAGGCAAGGAAACCGGCCGCAGCCTGATGCTGCTGGCCCTGCTGCTGATTCCGGTGGTCATCGTGCTCGTGTTCTGGAGCGCCCGGCGCTGGATTGCCCGCCCGCTCGGCGAAGCCGAGGCGATTGCCGACCGCGTTGCCAACGGCGACTTCACCGGCAAGATCGAAATCCGCAGCAACGATGAAATCGGCCGCCTGATGCAGTCCTTCGCCCACATGCAGGAAAACCTGGCCAACACCATCCGCGAGGTGCGCGGAACCGCCGCCAGCGTTGCCGCCGACGCCGACCAGCTCAATTCTTCGGCCGCCACGGTAGCGACCGGCTCGCAGGAGCAAAGCGATGCAGCATCGAGCATGGCAGCATCGGTCGAGCAGATGAGCGCCAGCATCGACATGATCTCGCAGCATGCCGGCGACGCACAGACCATTTCCAGCGAATCCGAGCGGGTTTCGAGCGAGAGCTCCGAAACCATCCAGCAGGCGGTTGCCGCCATGAACCGCATTGCCGATACGGTCAAGGATGCTTCGGGAACGGTGTCCACCCTTGGCCAGGAAATCACTGCGATTTCGGCCATCGCCGGCGTCATCAAGGACATCGCCGACCAGACCAACCTCCTGGCCCTCAACGCCGCCATTGAAGCGGCACGAGCCGGTGAGCAGGGGCGCGGCTTTGCCGTCGTCGCCGATGAGGTGCGCAAGCTGGCCGAGCGGACCACCAAATCGACCCATGAAATCACCGAGATGATCGGGCGCATCCATCAGGGTACGCAGGACGCCGTCAGCAACATGAACCGCGGCGTCGCGGAGGTGAACAGCGGCGTGGAACTGGCGGCCATGGCCGACGAAGCCATCACCCGCATCCGCCACGGAGCTAGCCAGGTATCGAGTGCTGTCGCCAGCATCTCCGACGCCATTCGCGAGCAGAGCATTGCCAGCACCACGGTTGCCAAGGGACTGGAAACCATCGCCCGGATGACCGAATCGAACAATGCCGAAGCACAGAACACGGCAACGGCTGCAGAGGAGCTTCAGGCACTGGCGCGGGCCTTGCACGGCAACGTCGAGCGCTTCCACGTCTGACAGGAAAGAGACCTGCCCGAGGCATTTCCCCCTTCAGAAGAGGGAAAGCCGCACACGGGCAGGCATCTCCGCTACGGGTAGGCTAAACTGCACGTCCCCCTATAGCCACCTGCCGCGCCTCTTCATATGTTCGGATTCGGAAAAGACGAAAATCGGGTCAAGGCCAAAATTGCCGACCTGCGCCCAGGGCATTTCATTGAACTGGAAGGTGGCTGGTTCGCCCACAATTTCATTCGCTCGAAGTTCCTGATCGAATCACCCCGCGTGCTTGACGAACTGCGGGCTGCCGGTATTCAGTCGGTCCTGGTGCACCTCGACAAGAGCACGATTCCTTTTCCCGCTCCGCCCGACCTTGATCTGCCGCGAACGGAAGCCCCCGCCCCCGTTGAGGCAACGGCTGCACAGGAAACACCACCCACCACACCGCTGACAGAACCCCGGCCAGCCCCGCCTTTCCTCAGAAACAACGGTGCCACTCCAGCCACGTTCGAGCAGGCCTTGCAGCGCGGCAGCGAAATGCGCCGCCGGCAGGAGGCCGCCGAGCAGGCGCACGCATCTGCCTTGCAGGAAACCCAGTTTGTCATGAAGAACCTGCTGGCGCCGGGCGCGGCCGTCGCCGAGCGTACCCGCGAATTCGTCAGCAATGCGGTCGCTACAGTGATATCGGACGATGCAACGCTACATCTGCTGTCGAGCCGACATGGCGAGATGTCGCTACGCTTCCACTCGCTGCAGGTCATGACCCTGAGCCTGCTTACCGGCAAGCGCATGGGGCTTTCCGAAACGGAACTGCAGGATCTCGCCACCGCCGCACTGTTCCACGACTGCGGTATTGGTCGCCTGCAGGATTCTGTGCGTATGTCGGCAGGCAGCGGCAGCCGCATCGAACAGGAAGCCTATCAATCGCACGTGCTCTACAGCGTGGAGATGGCAAGGAGTTGCAGCGTGGTTTCAAAGCCGGCGCTGGCAGCCATCCTGACCCACCACGAAACCTTCAATGGGACGGGCTACCCGAAGAAGATCGCCGGCGAAGAAATACCGCTGCTCGGTCGCGTCCTCGCTGTCGTGGACCGTTACGACTACCTGGTCAACCCGCCCGCCAGCCCGCTTGGCATGACCCCGGCAGAAACGCTGCTACGCCTGTTCCAGCAGGAGGGCGCGCGTTTTGACAAGAAGGTTTTGCATGCCTTTGCAAAATCCATCGGCATCTACCCGCCGGGCTCCATCGTGCAGCTCTCCGATGGCCGCTACGGCATCGTCATCGGCGTTAACGCCGATGCCCTGATGTGCCCCTCGGTGCTTGTATACGAACCCTCGGTACCGAAAGGTCAGGCACCGGTGCTCGACCTGCTCGAAACCGCTGACGTCAATATCAAGAACTGCCTGGCCTCGGTGATGGTGCCGAAGGAAGTGCTGGATTACCTCAACCCGCGCGGCCGCGTGGCCTACTTTTATTCGCGCGGCGGCTAACCCGGAAGTTGGCGCAACGCGAACGGTCAGCGGGGCAATGGCAACAAACCATGACGCTGACGGGCAGCGACACATTTCTCATCACCGGGAAGCACTTCGCGGCACGCTGCCGGGCGTTGCTCGTACACTGAACAGCCCACTGCTGCACCGATCTCGCCGGTAAGGGCCTGGCAACGCGAGCGTGGCTGGTTGGTCCCGGCCATGCAGGCATAAAAGGGCGTCAGCTGTTCGACGAGGTGCTCAGGCAAACCAAGCGCCTCCGCTTCGGCCCAGTAAAAGGAAACCCGGTAAGTCACGCAACAGGCGCCGCAGGCGATGCAGGGGTTCTCTTCGGGCGCCGCCGGGGCACCAGAAACAACAACGCGAGGACTCGCCTCGCGTTGCTGTTCGATTCGGTCAGCACACATTGCGGTCAGACAACGATGGTTTGCGCCTCGTCCCCGTCACGCCATTCAATCGTGCCGATTACCGTTGCCTTTTCACCGGCAGCCATCAACAGCTCCAGCGCATGGCGACGGTGTTCCTGCGAGACGATCAGAACCATACCGATGCCGCAGTTGAAGACGCGGTGCATTTCTTCCTCGGCGACGCCGCCTTCCTTCTGCAGCCAGTCAAACAATGGCGGACGCTGCCAGGCTGATTTCTGCAGCACCGCCTTGGCGCCGGGCGGCAGTACGCGCGGTACGTTTTCGGTGAGGCCACCGCCAGTGATGTGAGCCATGCCCTTGACCGGCAATGCCTGCATCAGCGCCAACACCGGCTTAACGTAGAGGTGGGTCGGCGCCATGATGGCATCGGCCAGCGTGCGCGTCTTGCCGCCGACCTCGTCGAACGGTGCGTCGAGGTCGGGGTTGGAGCGTGCAATGATCTTGCGCACCAGTGAATAGCCGTTCGAATGCGCACCGGAGGAGGCAATGCCGATGACGACGTCGCCCGGCAGGATGGTCGAGCCATCGATGATTTTGGATTTTTCGACAACACCGACGGCAAAACCGGCCAGGTCGTATTCACCGTCCGGGTACATGCCGGGCATTTCAGCAGTTTCGCCGCCGATCAGCGCACAACCGGAAATTTCGCAGCCCTTGGCAATGCCCTGCACAACGGAAGCGGCAGTGTCGACATCAAGCTTGCCGCAAGCGAAGTAGTCGAGAAAGAACAACGGCTCGGCGCCCTGTACGAGAATGTCGTTCACGCTCATTGCGACGAGGTCGATACCGACGGTATCGTGACGATTGAGTTCAAACGCCAGTTTGAGCTTGGTGCCGACACCATCGGTACCGGAAACGAGTACCGGTTCGCGGTACTTCTTCGGCACTTCAAAAAGGGCGCCGAAACCGCCGATGCCGCCGAGCACACCTTCGCGCATGGTTTTCTTGGCAAAGGGCTTGATCCGTTCGACCAAGGCATCACCGGCGTCGATATCGACACCGGCATCACGATAGGAGAGAGATTGCTGCGTCATTGCTTGATCCGTTCAGAAAATACACCTCGGCCAAGTGCTAAAATGCGCCGCCTTGAGATGCAAAACGTGAATTTTACCTGAAACCGTCCCGGCGCGTGCCTCCGACCCTGCCTCCGACCATGCTGCCATGCGCCAAATCAACCGCCAACTTCTCCTCGACCTGATCCCCGAGCATCCACCGACGCTGGAGAACTTTGCTACCGGTGGCAACGCCGACGCACTGACAGCGCTGGCCGCCTGGTTATCAACGGACAACCGGGAGCCATGCCTCTTCCTCTGGGGTGAAACCGGTGCCGGCAAAACCCATCTGCTGCGAGCCTGTGGCGCCAGCTACGTGAATGCGACCGAGACCCCGAAGCTTGAAACGCTGGGTACACCGCTGGCAGATGCGGCCTTCATTGCCATCGACAACGTTGAAGCCCTCGACGGCGACGGCCAGATTGCGCTGTTCAACCATTTCAACCGCCTGCGGGCTGCCGGTGGCCGCCTGCTGGCAGCCGCCAAGGCACCGCCGCTACAGCTGTCGGCGATGCTGCGCGAGGATTTGCGCACGCGCCTGGGCTCGGGACTGATCTTCCGCCTGCGCCCGCTGTCCGATGAAGAGAAGATTGCTGCACTGACGGCGCAGGCAGAACAGCGCGGCATGCGCCTGTCACCGGAAGCACTGGATTACGTGCTGGCACGTGCTCCGCGCGATATGCGCTCGCTCTCGGCCTTTCTCGCTGCACTCGACCGCTACTCCCTTGAACACAAACGCCCACTGACCTTGCCGCTGCTACGCGAAGTACTGCAGACCTCGCCGGAAGCCTGACCATGCCAAATTTCAATCTCGCCCTGTTTGACCTTGACAACACGCTGCTGGCCGGCGATTCGGATTTCGAGTGGGCCCAGTACCTGATCAGCTGCGGGGTTCTCGACCGCGAACTGCACGAGGCGAAGAACCAGACTTTCTACGAACAGTACAAGGCGGGTACGCTCGACATCCACGCCTTCCTCGATTTTCAGCTGAAGCCGCTGGCACGCCATAGCCGCGCCGAGCTGGATGCCTGGCACCGCGATTTCATGGCGACACGCATCCGGCCGATCATGACATCTGCGGCGAAGACTCTGGTCCAGCAGCACCTGGCCGCCGGCGATCTGTGCGCTGTGGTCACCGCCACCAATAGTTTCGTCACCGGCCCGATCGCCCGCGAGTTCGGCATTCCGCACCTGATCGCCACCATCCCGGCGCAGCAGGATGGCCGCTTCACCGGCAAGCCACGCGGCACACCGTCGTTCCGCGAGGGCAAGATCGAACGCGTTGAGGGCTGGCTGGAGTCGCTGGGTCTGTGCTGGCAGAGTTTCGGCCACTCGTACTTCTACAGCGACTCGCACAACGACCTGCCACTGTTGCTGAAGGTCAGCCACCCGGTGGCAATCGATCCGGACGACACCTTGCGCACGCATGCCAAGCTGGCCGGCTGGCCAGTGCGTTCGCTGCGCGAGGCACAGACGTGATGCCGTGTAATAATCGTGCTTTTGCTGTGCCGCACAAGAAAAGACCCCCAGCACCATGATTCGAAAGTTCATCACCCGCGTCCTCGGGCGCAAGAAGCCGCTCTCCTCCGAACCGGCGATCATCCCGCACACCGCCCACAAGGTGCGTCGCGAGCATCTTTCCAGCGCCGCCCGGCGAACCTGCGAGACGCTGCAGGAAAAAGGTTACAAGGCCTACGTCGTCGGTGGCGCCGTGCGCGACCTGCTGATCGGCGAGGAGCCGAAGGATTTCGACATCGCCACCAACGCCACACCGGAACAGGTGCGCGCCGCCTTCCGGCGCGCCCGCATCATCGGTCGGCGCTTTCAGATCGTGCACGTGATGATCGGTTCGGAAACGCTGGAAGTGACCACCTTCCGTGGCGCGCTGAGCCATGACACCAAGAAGGACGCCCACGGCCGCGTGCTGCACGACAACGAGTTCGGCTCGCACGCCGAGGATGCCGCCCGCCGCGATTTCACGGTCAATGCGCTGTACTACGACCCGGCCAGCGAAACCATCATCGATTACCACCACGGCGTCGCCGACATCAAGCAGAAGACCCTGCGCATGATCGGCGAGCCGCGCGCCCGCTACCGCGAAGACCCGGTGCGCATGCTGCGCGCGGTCCGCCTGGCGGCCAAGCTCGGCCTCACCATCGACCCGGCAGCGGCCAAGCCGATCCGTGAAATGGCCGTCCTGCTCGAAAATGTGCCGCCCGCCCGCCTCTTTGACGAAATGCTCAAGCTGCTGACCTCGGGGCATGCCGTCAAATGCATCACGCAACTTCGCGAAGCCGGGCTGCACCACGGCCTGTTGCCGCTGCTCGACGTCATCCTCGAACAGCCAATGGGCGAACGCTTCGTCATGCTGGCGCTCGACAGCACCGACCAGCGGGTACGTGCCGGCAAGCCGATTTCACCGGGATTCCTCTTCGCCACCCTGCTCTGGCACGAAGTGCTGGCGCAATGGGAGCGCATCAGGACGGGCGGTGAGCGCTCGATCCCTGCACTGTTTACGGCAATGGACGAAGTGCTCGACTCGCAAGCGGAAAAACTGGCGATTACCCGCCGTATTGCCGGCGATATCAAGGATATCTGGGCGCTGCAACCACGCTTTGAAGCGCGCAGCGGCAAGCGCCCTTACGCCTTGCTGGAGCAGCAGCGTTTCCGCGCCGGCTACGATTTCCTGCTGCTGCGCGCCGAATCCGGCGAAGTGCCACAGGAACTGGCGCGCTGGTGGACCGACTTCATCGATGCCGATGGCGAAGGCCGAGCGGCGATGCTGATGCCGGAAACTGCCGAGAAAAAGAAGCGTCGTCGCCGGCGCAAACCGGCTGGAAGTGCCTCCGGGTCCAGCAGCAGCGAATGATGCATCGCGCGTATGTCGCGCTGGGCGCCAACCTGGACGACCCGCAGGCAAAGGTGCGGGCTGCCTTCACAGCCCTCGCACAGCTCTCGCAGTCGACGCTGGCAGCGACCTCCTCGCTTTATCGTACGGCGCCGATCGGCCTGGCCGGACAGCCTGACTTCATCAATGCAGTGGCCGCACTCGACACCGAGTTGCCCCCTGACGACCTGCTGGATGCGCTGTTTGCCATCGAACGATCATTTGGCCGCGTGCGCCTGGAGAAAAACGGGCCGCGCACGCTGGATCTCGACCTGCTGCTTTACGACGATTACTGTATCGCCACCCCGCACCTGCATCTGCCGCACCCACGCTTGCACCTGCGCGCCTTCGTCATCGCACCGCTGGCTGAAATAGCACCGGATTGCCAACTGCCCGGTCGCGGCAGTGTCGCCGCCTGGCTGCCGGCAGTCGCCAACCAGAACATCGAGCGGCTGCCATGATGAAACTGCCCGTCCTCTGGCAAACGGCACTGCTGCTGACAGCGTCGAATATCTTCATGACCTTCGCCTGGTATGCCCACCTGAAGAATCTCAACGACCGACCCTGGTGGATTGCGGCACTGGCCTCCTGGGGCATCGCCCTGTTTGAATACCTGCTGCAGGTACCGGCCAACCGTATCGGCCACAGTGAACTGTCGCTACCGCAGCTGAAGATCATGCAGGAAGTCATCAGCCTCACCGTTTTCGTCCCCTTCGTTGTCTTTTACATGCAGCAGCCGCTGAAGCTTGACTATCTGTGGGCCGGGCTGTGTATCCTAGGCGCCGTCTATTTCATTTTCCGCAACTGACCATAACAACAGGAATAACCAAATGTTCGGCAAGGGCAATCTCATCCGTACGCTGGAAACACGTGTCAAAGCACTGGAGCAGGAAAATCAGGGGCTGCAGTCGCGCATCGCCAACGCCGAGGCACGTACTGGCGAGGCCGAAGCCCGGGAAAATTCACTCAAGAACCTGCAAACTGCCGAGCGCCGTCTTTTTGAACAGTTCCGCGCCTACCGCGACTCGCTGGGCCAGTCGCAGGAAACCCTCGGCATGCTGGCCAACCGTCTGCGCGACGAAAAGCAGGAAACGGTCCGTGCTGGCGGACTCGCTGCCCAGGGCAACGCAGCCGTTCAAGGCATCAGCCGGGAACTGACGCAGCTCGCCAACGACTCGCGCATGGCCATGGACCGGGTAGTCGGCCTTGAGACCAGTGCTGAAAAAATCGGCGGCATTGTCAACCTGATCAAGGAAATCGCCGATCAAACCAACCTGCTGGCACTCAATGCCGCTATTGAAGCAGCGCGTGCCGGTGAAGCCGGGCGCGGCTTTGCGGTGGTCGCCGACGAAGTGCGCAAGCTGGCCGAACGGACAACCCACGCAACCAAGGATATTTCAGGGCTGGTTGGCACCATCCAGCGCGAAACATCGGCCGCCAACACCAGCATCGGACACCTAGCCGAGCAGTCGGAAGCCTTCAGTCAGCAGGGCGCGCAAGCGTCGGCGAGCATGGAAGGCATCACGGCATTGGCCAAGCAGATGGAAATGGCCATCGCCACGTCAGCGCTGCGCAGCTTCGTCGAACTGGCCAAGATGGATCACCTGATTTTCAAGTTCGATGTCTATCAGGTCATCATGGGCCTCACCCAGAAACGTCCAGACGAGCTCTCGGACCATTCGGGATGCCGCCTTGGCAAGTGGTACTACGAAGGCGAGGGCAAAGCCTGCTTCTCGCAACTGGACGGCTACCGCAGCATGGAAGAACCGCATGCCCAGGTGCACCGCCATGGCCGCGAAGCGCTGACTGCTTTCTACTCGGGAGACTTTTCCGGCAGCGTCGACGCCGTCGCGCGCATGGAGCAAGCCAGCCAAAGCGTGCTCGACTGCCTTGAGCGCATGGCCGTTAACGGTGACAGTTCTCCTGACATCCTCTGCATGGAGCATTAAGCCGCGAGATGGCGCAACGCAAGGTACTTGAATCGGCACGCCACATTGTTGTCGAAGGCCCGATCGGCGTCGGCAAGACTTCGCTCGCCCGCCGACTGGCCTCGCACCTTGAGGCGCAGCCGGTGCTTGAGCAACCCGAGTTGAATCCGTTTCTCGCGCGTTTCTATCAGGATCAGGCGCGCCATGCGCTGCCGACGCAACTCTTTTTCCTCTTCCAGCGCATGGATCAATTGCGTGACCTTGCTCAACCGGATTTCTTCGGTCGCACGGTAGTCTGCGACTATCTGCTGGAGAAGGACCCGTTGTTTGCGCAGCTGACGCTTTCCGATGACGAATACGAGCTCTACCGCGAAATATACGAACGCGTTTCGCCGCAGGCACCAATGCCGGATCTGGTCATCTACCTGCAGGCCCGACCGGAAACCCTGATCGCCCGCGTGAGGAAACGCGGCATCGACATGGAGCGGCGGATCAGCGACGACTACCTGACCCAGCTGACAGAGCGCTACAGTCGGTTTTTTTACCATTACAATGCGGCGCCAGTGATGGTCGTCAATTCCGAGAACCTGAATTTCGTCGATCGCGACGACGACTTCCGCCTGCTACTCGAGCGCATCGAGGCGATGCGCGGCCAGCGCGGCTATTTCAACCGGGGAGAGTGATACCCATGTCCACCCAGAGCGCTCTATCCACCATTCGGCGCATGACGCACGTTGACCTCGCCAAGAAGAAATCCGCCGGCGAGAAAATCGCCGTGCTGACATGCTACGACGCGAGCTTTGCCGCCCTGTGCGACGCCGCCGGTGTCGATGCCCTGCTCATCGGCGACTCCCTCGGCATGGTGCTGCAGGGACACGACTCGACACTGCCGGTAACGCTTGCCGATATCGCCTACCACACCGCAGCCGTTGCCCGGGGCTCACAGCGGCCGCTGATCATCGCCGACATGCCCTTTGGCAGTTTTCAGGAGTCACCACAGCAGGCTTTCCGCAATGCTGCGGCGCTGATGGCGGCCGGCGCGCAGATGGTGAAGATCGAAGGCGGCACGGAAATGGCAGAGACCACCCATTTCCTGAGCAGCCGTGGCGTTCCCGTATGTGCCCACGTTGGCCTGACGCCGCAGTCGGTGCACCAGCTCGGCGGCTACCGCGTGCAGGGCAAGGACGACTCCGGTGCTGCGAAACTCAAGGCTGATGCGCTGGCACAGCAGGAAGCAGGTGCCACGCTGATCGTCCTCGAAGCAATTCCCGCCCCGCTCGCAACCGAGGTCACGAGCCTGCTCACCATCCCGACCATCGGCATCGGCGCCTCCAGGGAATGTTCCGGCCAGGTGCTGGTCCTGCATGACATGCTCGACATCGCCCCCGGCCGCAAGGCACGCTTCGTCAGAAATTTCATGTCCGGCCAGCCCTCAATCGCCGCCGCCATCGCTGCCTATGTCGCCGCAGTCAAGGACGGCAATTTCCCGGCGCCGGAACACTGTTACTGAACGAAACCGCTTTCAACACAGCGCGCACAGAGACACGGAGAGCACCGAGATGCGGGGAAAACACAGTATTCTCTGTGTGCCCTGCGCCTCTCTGCGCTCTGTGTCGAAAGAGTTTTTATGCACATTCATTCCTCCATCCCTGATCTGCGAACCGCGCTGAAGAAGCGTAGCCGGGTCGTTTTCGTGCCGACCATGGGCAACCTGCATGCCGGCCATATCAGCCTGATGACGCAGGCCCGCGCCCACGGCGATACGGTCGTCGCCAGCATATTCGTGAACCGCTTGCAGTTCGGCCCGAACGAGGATTTCGACAAATATCCGCGCACCTTTCAGGCCGACTGCGACAAGCTCGCTGCGGCCGGCGTCGACATGCTGTTCGCCCCGACCGAAACTGATCTCTACCCGGAACCGCAGGAATATACGGTCGAGCCGCCGGCGATCCAGCACATGCTCGATGGTGAATTCCGTCCCGACCACTTCCGGGGGGTCGCAACGGTGGTACTCAAGCTTTTCAACATCGTTCAACCGCAAGCAGCCCTCTTCGGCAAAAAGGACTATCAGCAACTGATGGTCATCCGCAACATGGCACGCCAGCTGGCCCTGCCGATCGACATCATCGGCGGTGAAACGGTTCGAGCCGAGGATGGGCTGGCATTGTCGTCACGTAACGGCTATCTGTCTGTGGAAGAACGGGCGGAGGCGCCACGCCTGCAGCGCCTGCTGGCCAGAATCAGCTCAGCGATCCGCAGTGGCGATACGCGTTATGCGGAACTGGAAAAGACGGCTGTAGCCGAACTGGATCGGGCTGGCTGGCAGACTGATTATGTTGCAGTGCGGCAACAGTCAAACCTGCAACCACCTTCGGCCGCCAACCAAGCGCTGGTGGTCCTTGCAGCCAGCCGCCTTGGCTCGACGCGACTCATTGATAACATTGAAGTTTGAGCGTTGCAACATTGTCACAATTGAGTCGTTGACAGCCTGCCATTTGCCGCTACAATGCCGTTCCCCTAACTCGATTGCACGGGTGAAGCCATGCAAAGAACGATGCTGAAGTCCAAGCTGCACCGCGTGACGACGACCCACGCCGATCTTCATTACGAAGGCTCCTGCGCCATCGACGAAGATCTGCTGGAAGCCGCCAATATCCGCGAGTACGAGCAGATCGACATCTGGAACGTAAACAACGGCGAGCGCTTCACCACCTATGCCATCCGTGCAGAGCGTGGTAGTGGTGTCATCTCGGTAAACGGCTCAGCCGCGCGCCGCGCTGCACCTGGCGACATCCTGATCATTGCCACCTTCGCCAGCTACACCGAAGCTGAACTGAGCAAATACGAGCCCGCACTGATCTACGTTGACTCGCAAAACCGCATCGTCAGAAAGGGGCACAAGATTCCGGTGCAGGCCGCTGCCTGACCCGCTTCGCTCCACGAAAAAAAGCCGCGACCTGAGTCGCGGCTTTTTTCATTCTGCGACCCCGATTATTCGCTATCGGCTTTTTTCCGGGGCGTACGCCGTGGCCGTGCCGGCGACTTGGTCTTTGTTGTTGTCGTTTTCTTTTCTGTCGGCACTTCTGCAACAACCTCCTCCGGAACCAGCGTCTCGACAGCCTGAATTGCAGGCAGCTCAGGCTTTTCGCCCTCGTGCTTGCGGCCACCACGACCGCGCCGACGCGCCGGCGGCTTGGTTTCTGCTGCAGGAACGGCGATCTCGGGTGACGCAACCGTTACGGCAGCCGGCTCCGCAAGTACCGGCATCGCTGACACCGGCCGCCCGGATGCTCGTGTCACATAGGCCCCGGATTTCTCGTCACGCCCGAAGCCAAGCAAGCCGCGTGCGGCAGCATCTTCCAGTAGCGTGCCGAAGGCCTTGTAACCGTAGTACGACTCGTTGAAGCCCGGGTTCCGCCGCTTCATTGCCTCCTTCAGCACCGAGGCCCAGATACGCTCACTGTCGCCGCGCACTGCGATAAGGTCCTCGAAAGTGGCGGCGACAAGTTCAATGGCCTTCGCCTTGCGTGCTTCCATTTCCTCGCGACGAGCCTTCTCCTCTTCGGGAGAGCGTCTTTGCGGCGCATCCTTGCTGTCTTTCCGCGATGAGGCACGTTGTGCGGCGCGCTCGCGAACCAGGTCGTCGTAGAAGATGAACTCGTCGCAGTTGGCAATCAACAGGTCGGAGGTTGATTGCTTGACGCCGACACCGATCACCTGCTTGGCGTTCTCGCGCAACTTGGAGACCAACGGCGAAAAATCCGAGTCGCCGGAGATGATGACGAAGGTATCAACGTGCGACTTGGTATAGCAGAGGTCCAGCGCATCGACGACCATGCGGATGTCGGCCGAGTTTTTGCCGGACTGGCGCACGTGCGGTATTTCAATCAGTTCGAAATTGGCTTCGTGCATGGTGGCCTTGAAGGCCTTGTAACGATCCCAGTCGCAATAAGCTTTCTTGACGACAATGCTGCCCTTGGCCAAGAGCCTTTCCAGCACCGGCTTGATGTCGAATTTTTCATACTTCGCATCGCGTACGCCGAGGGCGACGTTCTCGAAGTCGCAAAAAAGCGCCATGCTGGTCGTGTCAGAGGAATTGGCCATGTTTTACATTTCAGAAAGAAGACGTGAAGGCTCGCAGTATAGCGGCTGCAACACAGCACTGCCCGCGCCGTGATGGGGGTAGTGGCAATCTGGATCAAGGTCACCGGAGCTGCCTTGGGTATAATCAGCCCCTTCACCGGGCCACGCTAGCGGACCGGTTCCCCAATTTCGCCCGCACTGAGCAATCATGAAAACTGTTCTTGCCTGCATCCTATCCCTTGGCCTGCTGCTGGCTGGCTGTGAGCAACCCCCAGCATTTAAATCCACCGACATTTCCGGTGTCGACTGGGGCAAGGACTTCAGCCTGACCGACCATCAGGGACAACCACGTCGGCTCGCGGATTACAAAGGGAAAGTCGTCGTCCTGTTTTTCGGCTACACCCAGTGTCCGGACGTTTGCCCTACCACGCTGATTTCGATGCGTGAAGTTCTGACACAACTGGGCCCGGATGCTAGCCGTGTTCAGGTGCTGTTCGCCACGCTCGATCCGCAACGCGACACACAGGAATTGCTGGCGCAATATGTCCCGCAGTTCCATCCGAGCTTCGTTGGCCTGCGTGGCGATGACGCAACCGTGGCCGCGCTGGCCAAGGACTTCAAGGTGTTCTACACCCGCCAACCGGGAACGACACCGAGCAGCTACACCATAGACCACTCGACAGGCAGTTATGCCTATGACCCACAAGGTCGCCTTCGCCTCCTGCTACGTCACGGCGATGACGCAGGAAATGTTGCTGCCGACCTGAAATTGCTGCTTGCTGGCAAATAGACACTGGAGCTTTCTGATGAAACACCTGATTTCCGCCCTTCTGCTGGCCGGCCTCACCCTGTCCATGCCGGTCGCAGCCGTACCGACCGCCGACCAGATCAAACTGGATATCGGCACACCACCGGTCATTGCTGTCAAACATCAACTCGCCCAACGCTACTCGCGGCTGGTCAAGTTCTATGAGCCCGGCGTCATCGGCCTGGGTTACGACGGCATGGTCAAACTACGTGATACCAGCCGGCTCAATCCAACCCTGCTCAAGATTGCCGAGAAATTGATCGACCAGGAGAATCCGGACCGCAATTCGCTGATTTACGCCATTGCCGAATCGCATGGCGGCAAGGAAGCCGTTCCTGTTGTACGCGAACTGCAGGTCAAGCGCTGGAAGGAGCAGTTCCATTCCGGCTGGTGGATGGAAGACGAGAAGGGCAACTGGTACCAGAAGCCCTGAACGTTGCTTGCGGCAGTAATCTCCTGCGGCATTTTGCCGCACTCGCCGAGTGAAACCGCCGCTTATAATCGGCCACCCGATGGCAAATTCATCCACTGACTGCGCGCCTGCGCCCAAGGAGCATGGCTTGAAACCGATCCAAAAAACACTGTTGACCACGCTGCTGGCAGCCCTTCCCCTCGTATCTGTCAGCACCGCATTTGCTGCCGATATCGAAATCAAGACGCCCTGGGTCCGTGGTACGGTTTCCGGCCAAAAAGCCACAGGCGCCTTCATGGAAGTAACGACCAAGACGGGCGTCACGCTGGTCGGCGCTTCCAGCCCAGTTGCCGGCGTCACCGAAATTCACGAAATGAAGATGGACGGCGGCGTCATGAAGATGCGCGCGATCCCCCGCCTTGAGGTGTCAGCCGAGAAGCCTTTGAGTCTGGCACCTGGCGGCTATCACGTGATGCTGATGGATCTCAAGCAGCAGCTGAAGAAAGGCGATAGCGTGCCGCTGACGCTGCAGGTTGAAGGCAAGGACAAGCGGGTCGAAACAGTCGAAATCAAAGCTGAAGTGCGCGACCTGACCGCATCACCAGCTTCGACGAAGGCACCGGCCGCACACGACCACAAGCAGCACTAGCCCGGAAAGCTTCGAAAGCGGGGAGGCGCGGTTCGTAACAACCGCACCTCCCCGGTAGTTCACCGACGCGTGTGTCGCAGCAGCGCCGCAACGGCAGCAAGTAATAGCGCAGCAACCACGCCATGCCCGACGACGAGCCACAAGCTCAGATTGCTCTGCACGGCAGCCAGCCCGAAGCCCACCACCACCAGCAATAATCCGAGGACAGCCCGGGCCGACGGGCGCGTAGTCGCCTGCCTCAGATTTGCCACAGCCGACCAACCCAGCGTCAACAAGACGATCAGCGCAAAGCCACGGTGCAGAAGATGCAGCAGCATCCCGCCTGCATCGCCTGGGCTACTCGCCGCTGTCAGCTTTATGAATGGGTTCAGTACGTTCCACGCCTCGGCAGAGAGCAACGCGCTTCCCCCGCAGCCGGGAAGATCCAGGCAAGCAGTCGCGGAATAGCTTGCCCCGATCCATGCCCCAAGCATGACAGTGACCGAAAGGACCGTCACCCCCACGCGCAACAACAGCGCCTGCTCAACACGTTCATTCTGCCCAGATGTTGGTGGCGCACCCGTCGCCATCGCCACGCGCCAGGAAAATGTCACCAAGCCGAGGCCACCGACAATGTTGAGAAACCCAACCAAGGCGCGCCGGGGATCAGCACTGAAAAAGCCAAGTGCAGAAAGTCCCAGCATCAGCAGCAAAAGAAGTATCGCGTGCCGGGCAGCCGGCAGCACCGGCTGTGGGCGCAGACAGCGCCAGACGAGAACACAGGTGAGGATGAGCGCGGCAGAAGCAGCAAGACGATGCAGCAGGCGAGAGAACCCGTAGTGCAACGGCAGCGGAGCTTCGGCGAGAAGCCGACCATAGCAGGCTGGCCAATCAGCGCAGCCCAATCCGGCGGCGTCAAGCCGCAAGTAGGCACTTACGGCAACAACAACCAGCGAGAGCGCGCCGATGATCAGTGCCAGCGCCCGAATTGCGCGGAGACGACCGAAGCCTGGCTTCATCGTCCCGCGCCGGTCGTAGCAGGCGCGACGCGAAGTTCGTGATTGAGCCAGAGGAGAACACCGAAAACAACCATCGCTCCGCCCTGGTGCGCAGCCCCCAAGGCGACCGGCACCGCCAGCAGCAAGGTGGCGATACCGAGCGCTATCTGTGCCGACAGTACTACCAGCAACAGGGACGCCACCCAGCGGGCACGTGCAGAAACCGGCCCCGAACGCAGCTTCAGCCAGAACCAGGGAACAATGAAGGCCAGCAGCCAGGCACCGAGGCGGTGATCAAACTGGACGGTCGCCATATTGTTGAAAAAATTCAGATACCACGGGTCGATCATGAAGATTTCAGGCGGAATGAAGTCTCCATTCATGAGCGGGAAGGTGTTGTAGGCCTTGCCTGCGCGTATTCCGGCGACGAACCCCCCGGTAATCACCATGTAAAACGCCAGCAGTGCCAGCCAGAACCCTGTGCGCTGCAGTTTTTTCAGTGCTGCATCCGTGGTTTCACGTGCGCGCGTCGCCACCAGACCAAGGGCCACCCACATCATCGAGATGAAGATCAGGAACGCCAGCGACAAGTGCGCCGTCAGGCGGTACTGGCTGACGCGCGGATCGTCGACCAGTCCGCTCTTGACCATGTACCACCCCATCGCCCCCTGCATTCCGCCGAGGATGAAGATACCGAGCAGTTTCGGCGCCAAGCCGGGTTCAACCTTCTTTCGGACCAGAAAATAGAGGAAAGGTATGAAAAAGGCGACGCCAATCAAACGCCCAAGAACCCGATGCCAATACTCCCAATAGAAAATACCCTTGAATTCATCCACCGTCATCTGGTGATTAACCTGCTGATATTCCGGCGTTTTTTTGTATTTATCGAAAGTTTCGCTCCACTCCTGCTCATTGAGCGGCGGCACGATCCCGACGATGGGCTGCCATTCGACGATCGACAGCCCCGAATGCGTCAGGCGCGTAACGCCCCCCACAACAAGGATGGCAAACACCATGGCGCTGCAAATGAAAAGCCAGATGGCAATTTGTCGGCGGGCAGAGAGATCCATTTGCGGTTCCGGGAGCGATAAAAGGGCGAAATTTCAGGCTGCGAATTATAGGCTTTTTGTGCGCTCCGTTCCATGCGACAATCCGCGCCTTCCTGCCGTGGTGCGACATTTCGCCGCATTTTCTTGATGTGCGTCAATTCGCCGCAGAACCGTCTACAGGTATCCTTCCGGGCACTGTGCCGAAATGCCGAAAGGTTTTGTTTTTTTGCAAATTAATGCGTGCTGTAAGCGCTAACAATGATGGAGGGTAACAAGATGGCCGACAACGACAACGACAATGACATTCCGTTCATGCAGAAGCTGCTCGACAACCATTTCCTGCTGCTGGTTATTGGTGTCGTATCGCCCGGGGTGATTTACATCCTCTGGGGCATCATCGACATCATGAACACCCCGCTCGCCAAGTAATTTCAATTAATTAGAGGGAGATCTACATGAGTTCAATTCTGCCGCCGTCGAATCGGCTCTGGTGGAAGGAGTCGATCGACAAGACCGAGTGGGTCTGGATCGGCATCGCTTTCGTCTGGGGCATGATCATGTTCGTGATGATGATCTACTGGCACATCTACGGTAAGCAGAACCTTTCCAACGAGGCCTATAAGACCACGCCGGAAATGTTCGCTGCCAAGGCCGAGAAGTTCATTGCCGAAAATACCATCCGTACGGAAACCGATCAGGACATCCCGGTCGTCAAGGTTCCGCCCGGTGGCGATGGCTACCTGATCGCCCGCCTGTGGAACTGGTACCCGATCCTTGAATTGGAAAAGGGCAAGGAATACAAGATCCACCTGTCGTCGATGGATTACAACCACGGCTTCTCGCTGCAACCGGTCAACATCAACATTCAGGTCATCCCGGGCTACGAGCACGTCGTCAAAATGACGCCGACTTCATCCGGCACCTTCGCCATCGTCTGCAACGAGTTCTGCGGCATCGGTCACCACTCGATGCTCGGCCGGATCTGCGTGAAATAAGGGGGAATAACCAGTGGCAACCACTTACCGTACCTGCCCGTCGTCCGGGCTGCAATTCGAGGCGCATGCCGAGAAGCTAATGAAATGGAACGCCGTCGTGGCGGTTCTCTGGCTGCTCGTCGGCGGTATCACTGCCCTCGGCGTCATCATGACCCGCTGGCCAGCTTTCAAGCTGCTGCCGGCAGACCAGTTCTACACCATCCTGACCGCTCACGGCATTGACATGCTGCTGATGTGGATCCTGCACTTCGAGATGGCCGTGCTCTACTTCGCCTCCTCGGTGCTGCTGCGCTGCCGTATCTGGGCACCAAAGCTCGGTTGGGCCGGCTTTGCGCTGATGGTTATCGGCGGTCTCATGACCAACGTCGCCATCTTCCAGGGTGAGTCGAGCGTGATGTTCACGTCCTACGTGCCGATGCAGGCTGCTCCGCACTTCTACCTTGGCCTGATTTTGGTAGCAGTCGGTTCACTGATCGGTTGCGCAATCTTCTTCGGCACGCTGGTTGTTGCCAAGAAGGACAAGACCTACACCGGCTCGATCCCGATGGTCACCTTCGGCGCGCTGACAGCTGCAATCATCGCCGTGTTCACCATCCTTTCCGGTGCCGGCATCCTGATCCCGACCTTCCTGTGGTCTGTCGGCCTGATCAAGGAAATCGATGCGCAGCTGTATCGCATGGTCTGGTGGGCGCTGGGTCACTCGTCGCAACAGATCAACGTTGCTGCCCACGTGTCGATCTGGTACCTGATCCCGGCTATCGTCATCGGCGCCAAGCCGCTGTCGGAAAAGGTTTCCCGCGGCGCATTCCTGCTCTACATCCTGTTCCTG
>JBAYVG010000041.1:0-28386 GCA_041674785.1 Rhodocyclaceae bacterium | reverse complement strand
ACCGGCCGGGTCTTGTTGCTCTGCAGGGGGCCGATGAAATGCCACTCAAGCGCCAGCGCTGCCAACTCGGCAACCTTCTCTACGGTCTCCTGCACATAATTTTCGCCAAAGGCCCGCTGCCCGGCCGCTGCAGCGTCACGCACGGCGGCGGCCGGCCAGGTCTTGCTCACCGCCAGCAGCGAAATACTTGCCGGATCACGCCCGAAGCGGCGTGCAGCCGCTTCGATGCGGGCGAGAACGGCTTGCAGGTTGGCGGAAATTGGCGTCATAATCGATCGCTGAATAAGGCCCGAATGCTTAAATTTGCTGGAAATAATGCTGGAACCAGCAGGGCTCGAAGTATAACAGCAGCGCTCCGCCACTAGCCCGAGGACAAACCTGATGGATATCACCGAACTGCTGGCATTCGGCGTCAAGAACAAGGCTTCCGACCTGCACCTCTCCGCCGGCCTGCCTCCAATGATCCGCGTCCATGGCGACGTGCGCCGAATCAACCTGCCGGCCATGGAGCACAAGGATGTCCACGCCATGGTGTACGACATCATGAACGACGGGCAGCGCAAGATTTACGAAGAAACGCTGGAGTGCGACTTCTCCTTTGAAATCCCCAATCTGGCGCGCTTCCGGGTCAATGCCTTCAACCAGCACCGTGGCGCCGGCGCCGTCTTCCGGACGATTCCGTCGAAGGTGCTGACGCTCGAAGAGCTGAACTGCCCGAAAATTTTCAAGGACATTTCCGAGTACCCGCGCGGCGTCGTGCTGGTGACCGGCCCGACCGGCTCCGGCAAATCGACGACGCTGGCAGCGATGGTGAACCACGTCAATGAAAGCGACTACGGTCACATTCTTACCGTCGAGGATCCGATCGAATTCGTGCACGAGTCGAAGAAGTGCCTGATCAACCAGCGTGAAGTCGGCCCGCACACCCTGTCGTTCAACAACGCCTTGCGCTCGGCCCTGCGTGAAGACCCGGACGTGATTCTGGTCGGCGAAATGCGCGACCTGGAAACAATCCGACTGGCACTGACCGCAGCCGAGACCGGCCACCTGGTGTTCGGCACGCTGCACACCTCGTCCGCAGCCAAGACCATCGACCGCGTCATCGACGTGTTCCCGGCGGCTGAAAAGGAAATGGTACGGGCGATGCTTTCCGAATCGCTGCGCGCAGTCATCTCGCAGACGCTGCTGAAAACCAAGGACGGTACCGGCCGTGTTGCCGCGCACGAGATCATGATTGCCACCCCGGCCATCCGCAACCTGATCCGCGAAGCAAAGGTGGCGCAGATGTATTCGGCCATCCAGACCGGCCAGCAGTTCGGCATGCAGACGCTCGACCAGTGCCTGCTCGACATGGTTCGCCGCAACATTGTTTCCGGTAACGAAGCGCGCACCAAGGCCGCCAACAAGGACGCCTTCCCGGGCTGACCGGGAGAAGAAGGAGAAGCATATGGAACGCGATCAGGCACTAAAATTCATGCACGACCTGCTGCGCCTGATGTCGCAGAAAAAGGGCTCCGATCTCTTCATTACCGCGAACTTTCCGCCGGCGATCAAGATCGACGGCAAGATTACCCCGGTATCGAACCAGACCCTGTCGGCACAGCACACTTCCGAGCTGGCGCGGGCAATCATGAACGACCGCCAGGCGGCCGAGTTCGAAGCCTCGAAGGAGTGCAACTTCGCTATCTCGCCGTCGGGCATCGGCCGTTTCCGCGTCAATGCGCTGGTTCAGCAAGGCAAGGTCGCCGTGGTCTGCCGTACCATCAACATGACCATCCCGAACCTCGACGAACTCGGCATGCCGACCGTGCTCAAGGATATCGGGATGACCAAGCGTGGCCTGATCATCTTCGTCGGCGGTACCGGCACCGGCAAGACGACCTCGCTGGCCGCCATGGTCGATTACCGTAACGCCAACAGTTACGGCCACATCATCACCATCGAGGACCCGATCGAATACGTCCACGACCACAAGAACTGCATCGTCACCCAGCGTGAAGTCGGCATCGACACCGACAGCTGGCTGGCGGCACTGAAGAACACCTTGCGCCAGGCACCGGACGTGATCCTGATGGGCGAAATCCGCGACCGTGAAACGATGGACTACGCCGTCGCCTTCGCTGAAACCGGCCACCTCTGTCTGGCCACGCTGCACGCCAACAGTGCCAACCAGGCCATCGACCGCATCATCAACTTCTTCCCGGAAGAACGTCGGCCGCAACTGCTGATGGACCTTTCGCTCAACCTGCGGGCGATGGTCTCGCAACGCCTGATCCCGAAGAAGGACGGCAAAGGACGCTGCGCCGCAGTCGAGATCATGCTCAACTCGCCGCTTATTTCCGACCTGATCTTCAAGGGCGAAGTCCATGAGATCAAGGAGATCATGAAGAAATCACGCGAACTTGGCATGCAGACCTTCGACCAGGCGCTGTTCGATCTTTATGAAGCTGGAAAGATCAGCTACGAGGATGCGCTACGCAACGCGGATTCGGTCAATGACCTGCGGCTGCAGATCAAGCTGCATGGCAAGGAATCGAAGGATCGGGATCTCACCACCGGCATCGGCCACCTCGACATTGTGTAGGCTGCTCGCCAGCACTTCGTTGGCGGCGCGCTGCGGCTCCTCGCCGTAGCGCAGCTACTGCCCTACAGGGGTTCCCTTCGGTCATCTCGTCACCGCAGCGTTTGCCGCCTCGTTCTGGCTTCGCCTTGAAGCTGCATTCTCTGTTTCCTATTTTGGTGGGCGGTTGCTGCCTGCCACCATCTTTATCTCGAACAGCCGGCATTCAAGCGCGCCGTTGTAGAGCGGGGTTTTCTTGCTCGGAGTCAGGCGCATCAGTTTGGGCATGCGCAGGTCGGCGGTGAAGAAATAGCAGTTCCAGCCGGCAAAGTGGTGCTTGAGGGCGGTGCCGAGTTGCGGGTAAAGCGCAGCCAGTGAGTCCTGTTCTTCCAGACGCACGCCGTAGGGCGGGTTGCAGACGAGGACGCCGCTGTCTTTCGGCGCTTCGATTTCCAGCATGTCGCCACTGACCAGTTCCACCGCGTCGAGCAGACCGGCGCGGTCGAGGTTGGCTTTGGTGGCGCGCACGGCTTCCGGGGAAATGTCGCTGCCGTAGAGCTGCGCCCAGGCGACGGTTTTTTCTGCAGCCAGTGCTGATTCGCGCATTTTGCGCCAGGCGTCGGCATCAAAACTCTGCAGACGTTCGAAGGCGAAACTGCGGCGGCTGCCGGGGGCAATGTTGTGGGCGATCTGTGCGGCTTCGAGCAGGAAGGTGCCGCTGCCGCACATCGGGTCGAACAGCGGTGTACCGGGCTGCCAGCCGGTCAGGCGCAGGATGCCGGCGGCGAGGTTTTCCTTCAGCGGGGCGTCCACCGTTTTCTGGCGCAGGCCGCGTTGCCACAGCGGATCACCGGAGGTATCGACGTACAGCGTGCAATCGTCGGCAGTCAGGAAAGCATGCACGCGAACGTCCGGTTCGCGCGTGTCGATGCTCGGGCGGACGTCGCACTCGCGGCGGAAGCGGTCGCAGACGGCATCCTTGATGCGCAGCGTGATGAAATCGAGGCTCTTCAGCGGACATTTGATCGCCGTGACATCGACACGCATCGTCTGCGTCGGCAGAAACCATTTCGGCCAGTCGGCCGCCAGCGCCAGCTGGTAGATATCCTCTTCCTTCTTGTAACCCTTGGCCGCCACGCGCCACAGAATGCGTGCGGCAATGCGCGAGTGCAGGTTGGCGGCATAGCAGACCGACCATTCGCCGGCGAAGGTGGCACCGCCGGGAACCGTCTTGATGTGCTGGCCGCCGACGGCGGCGAGGTCCTCGGCGAGGAGGGCTTCAAGGCCGCGCGGGCAGGAGGCGAAGAAATTTTGCATTTAGAAGGGCTTCAGGATGACGAGGAAGACAATGGCAAACAGCACCATCACCGGCAGTTCGTTGAACCAGCGGAACCAGACGTGGCTGCGCTGGCAGCGGCCGGCGACAAAGGCGCGCAGCAGCTGGCCGCAGTAGAGGTGGTAACCGACCAGCACCAGCACCAGCGTGGTCTTGGCGTGCAGCCAGCCCCCTGTAAAACCGAAGCCCAGCCACAGCCACAGGCCGAGACCAACCGCCAGAGCGCCGAGCGGGGTCATGAAGCGATAAAGCTTGCCGGCCATCAGCAGCAGGCGGTCGCGCTCGGCAACGCTGTCGGCCGGCACCATGGCCAGATTGACGAAGATGCGCGGCAGGTAGAAGAGGCCGGCGAACCAGGCAACAACCAGCGATATGTGCAGGGCCTTGATTACGAGCAATTCGTTTTCCTTTCCTTCAGGGCAGCGGCAATGCCGTCCTCAACACGGGGATAAGCAAGCCGCAGTCGCAGTTCTTCCTTGAGTCGCCGGTTCGACAGGCGGCGCGATTCGCGCATGAACGACAGCTGCATTGGCGGCAGCACACGCTCGGCTTCGGCGCGCGTCAGGCGCTGCGGCCGGGACAGGCCGAAGGTATCGGCCACGCAGTCGAAGTATTCGCCCATCTGCAGCTGTGAATCATCGGTGACATTGTAGGCGCGGTTGGCGCGTGCATGTAGCAGCGCTGCAGCGCAGGCTGCCGCCAGATCATCGGCATGGATATGGTTGGTAAAAACGTCTTCGGCTGGCTGCAGCGCCGGTGTGCCTTTTTGCAGGCGCTCGAGCGGCAGGCGGTCACTGGCATAGATGCCGGGCGCCCGCAAGATGCCGACGGTCACGCCCGTACGGCAACCAAAAGCGCGCAATTGCCGTTCGGCATCGAGACGGCGCACGGCGCGTGCGGTGTCCGGATGGGGGAAACAGGTTTCGTCGATCATCGCCCCCTGACAATCGCCATAGACACCGCTGGTGCTAATGTAGATGAGGCGCTGTGGTAGACTTTTTCCGCTGCTCAAGGCCGCCAGCAGCTTGTGGGTGCGGGTATCGCGGGCACCCCGATCCGGCGGCGGGGCAAGATGCAGGACACAGTCGGCCAGACCTGCCAGCCGCGCCAGACTGGCCCGGTCATCAAGATCGCCCGCAAGCGGCAGCGCGCCGGCAGCACGCCAGCGCGGCATCTGATCCGCGTCACGCAGCAGGGCGAAGACACGAAAGCGTCGAAGCAGCTGCGGCAAGGCGCGCCAGGCAACGTCGCCACAGCCGACAATCAACAGTTTTTGCAGCGGTTTTTGCACTGGCGAATTGTATCAACGTATCAATGTCGCCCGCAGCACACGAAGCAGACAAAGGGGAATCATGAGTTTCACGGTCACCATCCAGCCTTCGGGGCACATGCTCGCGGCCGAAGCCGACGAATCGATCCTGGATGCGGCACTGCGCCAGGGGCTGACACTCCCCTACGGCTGCCGCGATGGCGCCTGCGGCGCCTGCCGGGGCAAGGTGCTGAGCGGCGAGGTCGATCACGGCAAGTCGATGTCGCATGCACTGACCGATGCCGACCGGGGAAAAGGCTTTGCCCTCTTCTGCTGTGCCCAGGCCCGCTCGGATCTGGTCATCGAATCGCGCGAGGTCAGAAAAGCCGGCGATATCCCGGTCAAGACACTGCCGGCACGCATTCAGCAGCTGCAGAAGGCGGCCCCCGACGTGATGATCATCAAGCTGAAGTTGCCAGCCAGCGAGCGCCTGCAGTTCCTCGCCGGACAATACATCGACATCCTGCTCAAGGACGGCAAGCGGCGCAGCTTCTCGCTGGCCAACGCCCCGCATGACGACGAACTCCTCGAACTGCATGTCCGCCACGTTCCCGACGGCACGTTTACCGAGCACGTTTTTGCGCAGATGAAGGAGAAGGACATACTGCGTTTCAACGGCCCGCATGGCGCTTTTTTCCTGCGTGAGGAATCGAGCAAGCCGATGATTCTGGTCGCCGGTGGGACGGGCTTTGCGCCGATCAAATCTGTCGTCGAACATGCGATTGCCGAAAAATGTGCACGACCGATCACGGTTTATTGGGGCGGACGCAGCCGGATCGATCTTTACCAGTTGGGCCTGGCCGAAACCTGGGCCGTGGCGCACACGAACATCCGCTTCGTGCCGGTTTTGTCCGAACCGGCGGCAGCCGATGACTGGACCGGCCGCACTGGCTTCGTGCACCAGGCAGTCATGGCCGATTTCCCCGATCTTTCAGGACACCAGGTTTACGCCTGCGGCTCACCAGCCATGATTGCGGCGGCAAAGCGCGATTTCCATGGCGGGTGTAAGCTGCCGGAAGCAGAGTTCTTTGCCGATTCGTTTGAATTTGCCAACGACAAGCAATAGCCCAAAGGGATTACTGATGAGTTTTGTTTTTACCCGCCAGCCGCTAATCAACCGCCAGGGCAAAATCATTGCCACACGGCTACGCCTGCACGCCAGCGAGGGTACTGGCTCGGCAAGCATCGTCGATGAACTGAATACGCTGTCCGACTGCTGGCCGCAGGGCGATCGCAGCATTTTCGTCAATTTCGACGGTGTTCCTGGCGATATGGGTCTGCTCGACTGGATCGCCCCGGCCAACGTCACCTTCGAACTACCGGGTGCCGCATTCTGCACCGACCACACCGCAGAGTTCGTCGCTGCACTGAAGGAAGCCAGTCTGTCGCTATGCTATGACTTCGATGCACAGGCGGCGCAGGCTTTCGGCAGTGGTGCCAGCTTCCGCTTTGTTGGCTTCGACGCCACCAGTTTCTCGCCGGCGCAGTTGAAGGCCTTGCTGGCCAAGACCCAGTCCTTCGGCATTCCCGTCGCCTTCAATGTCGACGGTCAGCAGGAGTTCAAGGCCTGCATGGATGCGGGCATGAGTGCTGCCGCCGGCTGGTTCGTCAAGCAGCCGGCAAGCGCTCCGGCCAAGCAGCTCAATGCCAGCCAGGCGCATATCGTGCGCGTGCTCAATCTCGTGCGAAAAAATGCCGATGTCGGCGAAATCGAAGCCGCACTGAAGCAGGACGTCGCGCTGTCGTACAAGCTGCTGCGCTATATCAACTCGGCTGGCTTTGGCCTCTCCTGCGAAGTGCAGTCGTTCAAGCACGCCGTCACCATCCTCGGCTACGACAAGCTGAACAAGTGGCTGTCACTGCTGCTGGTAACCGCCAGCAAGGACCCGATGGCACCAACGCTGATGCATACCTCGCTGACCCGTGCCCGGCTGATGGAACAGTTGGGGCATGGCCTGGTCGACCGCTCCGAATACGACAACCTGTTCATCACCGGCGCCTTCTCGATGCTGCATCTGCTGCTTGGTGTCAGCATGGAGCAGGCACTGGATTCGATGCACCTGCCGGAACCCATCACCGAGGCGTTGCTCGGCAATGGCGGCCTTTATGCACCTTTCCTCGAGCTGGCGCTGGCGTGCGAAGGCAATGACGGCGTCGCGCTGGTTGAACAGGCTGGCATGCTGGGACTGACGGAAGACCAGCTCAATCGCGCACAACTTGGCGCGCTGGCGTTCGCCGATGCCATGGCGGAATAGGGAATAACGGCTCTGAAAGAAAACGGCGCCTGCGGGCGCCGTTTTCACGCAGGCGTTACACCATCCCTCTTCATTCGCCGAGGTAGGCTTCCCGTACTTTCGGGTTATGCAGCAGGGCTGCGGCTTCGTCGGTCAGCGTGATCTCGCCGCTTTCCATGACATAGCCACGCTGGCTGGTTTCCAGCGCCAGCTTGGCATTCTGCTCGATAAGCAGGATGGTCATCCCTTCCGCCGCCACCGCACGGATAACTTCGAAAATCTTCTGCACCATGATCGGTGCCAGGCCCATCGAAGGCTCGTCGAGCAGCAGCAGCTTGGGCCGGCTCATCAGCGCCCGGCCAATGGCCAGCATCTGCTGCTCGCCACCGGAAAGCGTGCCGGCCAGTTGCTTCTCGCGTTCCTTGAGACGCGGGAACAGGCTGTAGACATGCGCCATGTCGGCAGCAATGTCGGCCTTGTCGTCACGCGTGAAAGCCCCCATCGCCAGGTTTTCGGCAATACTCAGCCGGGCGAAGACGCCACGACCTTCCGGGACCAGCGCAATGCCTTCGCACACCAGCCGATGCGGCGGCAGCCTGACGATCTCCTGGCCCTGGTAGCGGACGCTGCCGCCAACGGGGTCAAGCATGCGTGACAGTGCCTTCAGCGTGCTGGTCTTGCCTGCGCCGTTGGCACCGATGAGGGCCACCATCTCGCCCGGATTGATATGAAAAGTGATGCCACGAACGGCCTGAATACCGCCGTACGCCACCCGCAGCCCCTCGACGATCAGCAGCGGCTCCTTGCCCGATTTGCCATTACTCATGCGGCCACTCCGATATAGGCTTCGATCACGCGCGGATCGTGCTGGACAACGGATGGCACATCCTCGATCACCAGCGCGCCATAATCGAGTACGGCGACGCGGTCGCACAGGCCCATGACCAGCTTGACGTCGTGTTCGATGAGCAGGATGGTCACGCCGTCGGCACGGATGCCCTCGATCAGCACGCGCAGTTCCTCGGTTTCGGCGCCATTCATCCCGGCCGCCGGTTCGTCGAGGCACAGCAGCTTCGGCTCGGTCGCCAGTGCGCGGGCAATTTCCAGGCGACGCTGGTCGCCATAGGACAGATTCTTCGCCAGATCCTCGGCTCGGTCGGCAACGCCAACGTAATGCAGCAGTTCCTCGGCGCGCCGACGGATGGCAGCCTCCTCGTCACGGGCCGCACGGCCACGGAAGACGGCTCCGAAAATACCGGCCTCGGTGCGCACATGGCGACCGACCATGACATTGTCCAGCGCCGTCATGTTGCCGAACAGGCGAATGTTCTGGAAAGTGCGGGCGATGCCGCGCTCGGCGGCTTGATGCGGCGCATCGGCCTTGAGCGGTGCGCCATCGAACACAAAACCGCCGCCATCTGGCACATAAAGCCCGGTCATGCAGTTGAAGAAAGTTGTTTTGCCCGCGCCGTTCGGGCCGATCAGCCCATAGATTTCACCGCGACGAATGGTCAGCGAAACATCGCGCAAGGCCTTGACGCCGCCAAAGTGCTTGGCCACTGCCTGGGCTGCGAGCAGGACTTCACCGTCAGTGCTCATCGTGACTTCTCCGCCAGTTCCCGGCGCCGATCGGGCGAAGGCCAGAGACCGGCTGGCTTGAAGCGCATCACCAGCACCAGCGCCAGACCGAAGATCAGCATGCGCAGGCTCTCGGGGTCGGCCAGCACCTCGCCGAAAACGGCTTTCTGCACCGGCACCACGGCATAGCGCAAGGCTTCCGGCAAGACCGTGAGGAGGACAGCACCGAGAATGACGCCGGGGATATGTCCCATGCCGCCCAGCACCACCATCGCCAGAATCATGATCGACTCGATCAGTGAAAAACTCTCCGGCGAGACGAAGCCCTGCATGGCGGCGAAGATACCGCCGGCAATGCCGCCGAACGACGCCCCCATGGCGAACGCCAGCAATTTCATGTTGCGGGTATTGATGCCGATCGCCTTGGCGGCGATTTCATCCTCGCGGATCGCCTGCCAGGCACGACCGATGCGCGAATGCTGCAGGCGGATGTTGATGATGATGACACCCACCACCAGCACCAGCAGCAGGTAGTAATACTTCTGCGGTCCACTGAAGGTGATGCCGAAGAGGGTCGACACGGTACTGAACTTGAAGTCGCCAATGGCTACCGGATCGATCAACGTGATCCCCTGCGGTCCGTTGGTAATGTTGATCGGCGCGTTCAGGTTGTTCATGAAGATGCGCACGATCTCGCCGAAACCCAGGGTGACGATGGCCAGGTAATCGCCACGCAACTTGAGCGTCGGGGCGCCAAGGAGAACGCCGAAAAAGCAGGCAACGATGGCCCCCAGCGGCAGGATGACCCAGAACGGCAGATGCAGGCCGAAGTGCGGGCTGGCGAGCAAGGCCCAGAGGTAGGCGCCGACCGCATAGAAAGCGATATAGCCGAGGTCGAGCAGGCCGGCAAAGCCGACGACGATGTTCAGACCGAGCGCCAGGAAGACGTAAAGGATCGCGAAATCGACGATGCGCACCCAGGCCTGGCCACCGAGGGCTGCAACAAATGGCAGGATCAGCAAGGCGGCGGCAGCGAGTACGTAAACAATTGTCTTGCGCACCGGCAGTGCGCCGAGCAGCGGGTTCATGCGCGATCTCCTGTTTTTTCGCCAAACAAGCCGGAGGGGCGGAACATCAGCACGAAAATGAGCACGACGAAAGCGAAGATGTCCTGATAGTGGCTGCCGAGAAAGCCACCGGTCAGATCGCCGATGTAGCCGGCACCCAACGCCTCGATCAGGCCAAGCAGCACACCGCCGGCCATGGCGCCAGCAAGATTGCCGATACCGCCAAGCACCGCTGCCGTAAAGGCCTTCAGGCCCAGCATGAAACCCATCTGGTAGTGGGCGATTTCATAATAAACGCCAACCATCACCCCGGCCAGCGCACCCAGTACCGAGCCGATGACAAAGGCGGAGGAGATGACCCGATTGGCGTTCACCCCCATCAGACCAGCTACCCCGGGATTCTGGGCGGTTGCGCGCATGGCCATGCCAAGCTTGGTGCGGTAGACGAGGAAGAGCAGCCCCCCCATCGAAATGCCTGCAACCAGAACGACCAACACCTGGACGTTGGTGAAGGCAGCGCCGCCGATCTCGTACTGGGTCTTCTCGATAATCGACGGAAATGTCATGTAGTTGCGCCCCCAGATCATCATCGCCAGGTTCTGCAGCACGATCGACATGCCGATGGCGGTAATCAGTGGCGTCAGGCGCGGCGCTCCACGCAAGGGGCGGTAGGCAATGCGCTCAAGGCTCCAGCCAAGCACCAGACAGACGCCGGCAGCAGCGACGATACCCATGCCGCCCGCCAGCCAGACCGGAAAGCCGAGCTTGAGGAGAAAAGTGACCACGGTAATCGCCACCAGCGTACCGATCATGACCACTTCGCCATGGGCAAAGTTGATCAGCCCCATGATGCCGTAGACCATGGTGTAGCCGAGCGCGACCATGGCATAGATGGCGCCCTGCACGAGGCCGTTGATGACCTGCTGTAGAAAAATGTCCATGCTGCCCGAATTCCAGATACCGAAAATGCAAAAACGCGAAAACGGCGCCGTCAGGCGCCGTTTTCCTCGTTACAGGCCGGGATTGTAACCCGACGACCGTATTTACTTCTTCTCTGCAGCAGCCTTGGTAGCGTCGGCGGCGCCCTTGACGGCCTCCGCTGCGGCCTTGGTGCCGTCCTTGGCTGCTTCGGTAGCGGCCTTGGCACCATCCTTCGCTGCCTCGACAGCCGCACCGGCAACCGCCTTGGCAGCTTCCTCGGTGGACTTGACAGCTTCCTTCACGGCTTCAACCACGCCACCACCGAGGGTCTCGACATATTCCAGTTTGCCGGCCTTGAATTGGTAGAGGGAAATTGCACCGCCCTTGAGGTCGCCCTTTTCGTCGAACTCGATCTTGGCGGTAACGCCCTCATAGCTGGTCTTGCCCACTTCCGGCAGATACTTGGCCGGCTCTACCGAGTTGGCCCGCTTCATCGAGTCGGCCATGACCATTACGGCATCGTAGACGTTCGGTGCATAAAGCTGGATTTCGGCGTTGTACTTCTTGGTGAACTTGTCCTTGAACTCCGGCCCCTTGGCCATTTTTTCGATCGGCACACCCGGCATCGAGCAGTAGTGGCCATCGGTTGCCGGGCCACCGAGCTTCATGAACTCCGGCGTACAGACGCCATCGCCACCGAGGAATTTGGCTTTCAGGCCGAGTTCCTTCATCTGCTTGGCCAGCGGACCGCCCTGAGCGTCCATGCCACCGTAAAAGACGAGATCCGGTTTCTTCGACTTGATCTTGGTCAGAATGGCCTTGAAGTCGGTGGCCTTGTCATTGGTGTATTCCGTCGCCACGACTTTCAGGCCAGCCGCTTCGGCAGCCTTCTTGAACTCGTCGGCCAGGCCCTGACCATAGGCCGAGCGGTCGTCGATGATGGCTACGGTCTTGTTGCCCTGCTTGGCGGCAAACTCACCGAGCACCTTGCCTTGCTGGATATCGTTGGCCATCACGCGGAAAGCCGTGGCAAAGCCCTGCTGCGTGTACTTCGGGTTGGTTGCCGACGGCGAGATTTGCGGAATGCCAGCATCGGCATAGAGCTTGGATGCGGGGATCGTAGTACCGGAGTTGAGGTGCCCGATGATGCCGTTAACCTTGGCATCGACCAGCTTCTGGGCAACGATGGTGCCCTGCTTCGGATCAGCCTGGTCGTCTTCTGCCAGCAGCTCAAATTTGATCTTGGCGCCACCGATTTCAAGCGCCTGGGCATTCAGTTCTTCGACCGCCAGCGTGGCGCCGTTTTCGTTGTCCTTACCGAGGTGGGCTTGCGGACCGGTCATCGGAGCCACGTGGCCCAGCTTGACAGTCACCTCCGGTTTTGGCGGCGGTGCCACGGGGGCGGCTGGCGCAGCGGCAGGCGCGGCAGCCTGCGGCTTCGGCTCTTCCTTCTGGCCGCAGCCAATCAGGGCGATGGATGCCGCAAGGGTCAAGGCGATGCCGGGGAAGCGGGAAAACTGCAGGGAAAATTCCATGAATAGGTCTCCGATGTTGTTGTGGTCAAAAAATGTCGTTGGCGATGACATGAGCGATTGATTCTCCCCACCCCCCAAGAGCTTGTCAATACAAACCCTGAGCGAAATGCGGGCAACAAAAAAGCCGGCTGGAAGCCGGCTTTTTCAGATGCTGCAAAGAATCACTTCAGGCTGAGAATCCACTTCACCAGCTTTTGCGCTTCTTCCGGCGTGACCTTGTTCGGCGGCATCGGAACGGCGCCCCAGTTACCCTTGCCGCCCTTGACGACGGTTTCAGCCAGCTTGGCTTCAGCGCCAGCCTGGCCAGCATATTTCTTGGCCACTTCCTTGTACGCCGGGCCGACAACCTTCTTGTCGAGCTGGTGGCAGGTCATGCAGTTCTTCGACTTGGCCAGCGCCTCGTCAGCCTGGGCAACGCCAGCAGACAGGATGCCGGCAGCAGCCAACAGGGATACGGTCATCAGTTTCATCTCTCGCTCCGATGTAGTTTGTGGTTGAAAACGGCGATCTTAATTCACATTGTGAGACTTGAAAACCCACCGCAGGCTTATTTTCTGCACCCAACGCAAGCCTCTGTTGATGGGCGGCAAGCAAATAACGCGGCGACACGGGGCCGCGTTGACATCCCGGTACCGGATCCTGAAAAAAACCGGTACCGGGCGGCCTGGTGCGGCCGGGACGATCACTTCTTCCGCTGAATCTGCGATACGTCGCGCACAGCGCCCTTGTCGGCCGAGGTCGTCATCAGCGCGTACGCCTGCAGCGCTGCCGAAACGACGCGCTCGCGACTTTCCGGCTGCCAGGCTTGTTCACCCCTGGCCTCCATGGCAGCACGACGCTTGGCCAGTTCAGCATCAGAAATGGCCAGATGAATGCGCCGCTTGGGAATATCGATTTCGATGGTGTCACCGTTCTCGACCAGGCCGATGGCGCCGCCATCCGCCGCTTCCGGCGAGGCGTGGCCGATCGACAGGCCGGAGGTACCGCCGGAGAAGCGGCCGTCGGTCAGCAACGCACAGTCCTTGCCCAGCCCGCGCGACTTCAGGTACGAGGTCGGATAGAGCATTTCCTGCATGCCGGGGCCGCCCTTGGGACCCTCGTAGCGCACGATCACCACATCGCCGGCGACGACTTCGCCGCCGAGGATGCCGGCGACCGCATCGTCCTGGCTTTCGTAGACGCGGGCCTTGCCGGTGAACAGCCAGTTTTCTTCATCAACACCGGCGGTCTTGACGATACAGCCGTCGAGCGCGATGTTGCCGTAGAGCACGGCCAAGCCGCCTTCCTGCGTATAGGCATTGGCCTGGTTGCGGATGCAGCCGTGGGTGCGATCGAGGTCGAGTTCGTTGAAGCGGCGGTTCTGCGAGAAGGCTGTCTGCGTCGGGATACCCCCCGGCGCTGCCTTGTAGAACTCATGAATCTTCACGTCGTGTTCGCGGATCACATCCCAGCGATCGATGGCTTCACCCAGCGTCTTCATATAGACCGTCGGCTGATCGCGGTGGATCAGGCCGGCGCGATCAAGTTCGCCGAGGATGCCCATGATACCGCCGGCTCGGTGCACGTCCTCGACATGGTAGTCCTGGGTGGCCGGGGCGACCTTGGCCAGGCAGGGCACCTTGCGCGAGATGCGGTCGATGTCTTGCATCGTGAAGTCCACACCGGCTTCCTGCGCCGCCGCCAGAATATGCAGCACGGTATTGGTCGAGCCACCCATAGCAACATCTAGCGCCATCGCATTCTCAAATGCTGCCTTGGTGGCAATCGAACGCGGCAGTACCGTGGTGTCTTCCTGCTCGTAGTAGCGGCGGCACATGTCGACAACGGTGCGGCCGGCCTTGAGGAACAGTTCCTTGCGGTCGGCGTGGGTCGCCACCACCGTGCCGTTACCCGGCAGCGACAGGCCGAGCGCCTCGGTCAGGCAGTTCATCGAGTTGGCGGTAAACATGCCGGAGCACGAGCCGCAGGTCGGACAGGCAGAGCGCTCCATGTTATCGACTTCTTCGTCGGAGCAACTGCTGTCGCCGGCCTTGATCATGGCGTCGATCAGATCGACCGAAATGACCTTGCCTTCCCATTTCACCTTGCCGGCTTCCATCGGGCCGCCGGAAACGAAGATGGCCGGGATGTTAAGACGCATGGCGGCCATCAGCATGCCCGGGGTGATCTTGTCGCAGTTCGAGATGCAGACCATGGCATCGGCGCAGTGCGCATTGACCATGTATTCGACTGAATCGGCGATCAGGTCGCGCGAGGGCAGCGAATAAAGCATGCCGGCATGGCCCATGGCGATGCCGTCGTCGATGGCGATGGTATCGAATTCCTTGGCGATGCCGCCGGCCGCCTCGATCTCGCGCGCGACCAGCTGACCAAGGTCCTTCAGGTGCACATGGCCCGGCACGAACTGGGTGAAGGAGTTGACGACGGCGATGATCGGCTTGCCGAAATCGCCATCCTTCATGCCTGTAGCGCGCCACAGGGCGCGGGCGCCGGCCATGTTACGGCCGTGGGTCGAGGTGCGGGAACGGTATTGGGGCATGGCGAAACTCCGTGAAGGCTGTGGCAGCGATGCGAATAGGACAACGCGGGCCGACTATAATTCGGGAACCGCAAATTTTAGCTGAAACCCCGAGCCCATGCTGGTCCACCCACAGTTTGACCCTGTTGCCATCGCCATTGGCCCGCTTTCAATCCACTGGTACGGGCTGATGTACCTGCTTGCCTTCTTCCAGTTCTGGTGGCTGGGCAAGTTGCGCATTGACCGAGGCGCGGCCCCCGGCTGGCGTATCGAAGCGCTGGACGACCTGCTTTTCTACGGTGTGCTCGGCGTTATTCTCGGCGGCCGACTGGGGCAGGTGCTGTTTTACGAGCCCACTTATTATCTCGCCCATCCGCTGGAAATTCTTGCCGTCTGGAAAGGGGGCATGTCGTTCCACGGCGGCTTCCTCGGCGTTCTCGTTGCCATGGCCTTGATTGCCCGCAAGCACCAGCGCTCATGGCTTGAGGTCACCGACTTCATTGCGCCGCTGGTGCCGCTCGGGCTTGCTGCCGGGCGTATCGGTAATTTCATCAACGGAGAATTGTGGGGACGGATTGCCGATCCCTCCCTGCCTTGGGCCATGGTTTTTCCGCAGGTTGATGCGCTGCCCCGGCACCCGTCACAGCTCTATCAAGCGACGGGGGAGGGTCTGCTGCTATTTCTGGTCCTCTGGTTCTATTCCGCAACACCGCGCGGACGAGGGGCCGTTTCCGGTCTTTTTCTCATCGGCTACGGAAGCCTGCGCTTTCTCGCCGAGTTTTTCCGCACCCCCGACGCCGGTATTTTTGGTCATTCCGACGTCGTCAGCATGGGGCAATGGCTGTCGCTACCAATGATTGTTATCGGCATCCTGTTACTGTACCGGGCCCGCCGGCAGCCGCAGGGGCGCTGACGCGTTTTCGTTTTCGTGCTCTTTTTCGCTGTCCCGTGGCGCAATCAGGGGCGCGACGATGACAAAGCTGGCACCCTGCCCGGGACGGCTATTGACGGCAATTTCGCCGCCGAGGACACGGGTGACCAGGTTGTAGACAATGTTCAATCCGAGACCACTGCCCCCCTTGCCCAGCTTGGTGGTGAAGAAGGGATCATAGATTCGCGACTGGTCGGCTTCGGGAATTCCCACCCCGTCGTCACTAACGCTCAGTTCGAAAGTTTCCCCCTCAAGCTGGCGCGCACGGATACTCACTTTTCCTGCAGCTCGCCCGTCAAAACCATGCAGCAGGGCATTGTTGATCAGGTTTGAAATGACCTGGCCGAGCGGTCCGGGGTAGCTGTCACAGATGATTTCCGGGGGTATGGCGTAATCCACGACATAGGGTGTCCGGCGAATACTGGGCTGTAGCGTCAACACTATTTCAGCCACGACCTCTTCGAGCAAGAATTGCCGGCGCTGCGAGCTGGTCTGGTCGACCGCAACCTGCTTGAAACTGACGACGAGTTCCGACGCGCGGCGCAGGTTACGCAGCAGGATATCTGCCGCCAGGCGCGCACTCGCGGTAAAGCTGTCAAGCGCACTGCGGCGCAGGCCATTGTTCAAGCCATCGACAAAGTGAGTGAGCTGCTCGTCAAGGGTGCTAGCGACCGTGATGCAGTTTCCGATCGGCGTATTCAGTTCATGGGCGATGCCTGCAACCAGCGAACCCAGCGCCGCCAGTTTTTCGGCGCGCACCAGTTCGTCGTGGGTGCGCTGCAAGGTCTGGATGGTTTGTGACAACTCGGAATTTGCTACGCGCAGGGCTTCCGTGCGCTCACTCACGCGCTGTTCAAGCGACGCATTGAGCTCAGACAGTTCCCGCTCGATACGGCGCTTTTCGGTGATGTCTTCCTCGGCCAGGATAAGTAACTGCTCGCCGCCCAGGGCGATCATCCGTCCCGATATCTGGCAGAGGATAGCGCCGCCATCACCCCGCACCAGCCAGGCTTCGTGTGCACGCACCTCGCCTTCCCGCTCGGCAAGACCCAGCACTGCCGCCCGATCTTCCGGGTTGCGCCAGAAACCGAGGCGCGGCCCGTTGGTGCCCTGCACCTGCTCACGCGTGAGCAGAAACTGTCTTTCCCAGGCTTCGTTCACATCGACAACAGCGTAATTGTCCTCACGGCGCGAAACCGTCATGGCCACCGGTGATGAATGAAACAAGGCTGAAAATTTATGCTGACTGGCGATCAGGGCAAGGTGTGTTCGCTCGCGAGCCAGTTCAGCTTCAGCCCGTTCGGCAAAGACCTGTACGAGAGATCGGGCAAGATCGGTATTTCTGATCGGCCGCGAGTCCATCGCAACAAGCACGCCAATTACCTCGCCATCATCGCCGCGCAGCGGTGCGCCGATATAGGACTTCATGTTCTTCTCTAGCAGCGGGAGAGCTTCTGGAAAGTGCCCAGCAACATCGTCGGCGAAGACTGAAATTTCACCGCCGAAAACCGCCTCACAGGGGGTGCCGCTGACATCGTAGGAGAAGGCGCTTTCGTTACCGTCTGCGGCGTGGACGGCCAGGGTGCTGATTCGCCCCGGGTCATCGCTATGGCATAGCCCGATGAAGCTGGTTTCAAATTCAAGGGCTTCGGCCAGGTCGGCGACCAGGGATTTGTAGAATTCTTCGGGTGACGTGCTCTGGCTTCCTTTTGCCAGACGCCGCATGGCCCGATCAGCCCGGCGCTGCTCGGAAACATCGCGAACGACAGCGACCATGTGCGGTATGCCGGAAACACTGACGGCTACGGCAGACATCACGCATTCCTTGATTTCTCCGGTACGGGTTCCCAGGTGCAGATAGAAGTTACTGACGCGCTCGCCGCGACGCAGCCGGTCGGCGAGCAGGCTGCGTTCCTGCGGATCGCGCCAGATACCGAGTTCGATCGAGGTGCGGCCGATGGCCTCATGCGCCTGCCAGCCTGTCAGTTCCTCGAAGGCTTCGTTGACCAGCGTGAAGCGGCCGTCGTCGAGGTTGCTCAGGGAGATGAAGTCGACGCTGCCGTTGATGGCGGCCGAGAATTTTTCCTCGGATATGCGAAGCGCCTCTTCCGCACGCTTGCGCTCGCTGACGTCGATCCCCAGCCCGACCAGATGATTTGTCCCTGACATGGGCACCCGTAGACCGGTAAAGAGATAGGGGATACGGCTACCATCAAGGTGGGTAATTGATGCTTCTACAATGGTCTGGCCCACCTTGAATACCTCGGCGATCGCAGCGGCGATGTGTTTGCGATCCTCACCGGAGAAGATATCGAGTGGATGCAGGACGGCCATTGCCGCAGCATCGCGACCGGTCACCCGTTCGAAATTCTGGTTCCACAGCACGAAATGGCCATCAGCATCGATCAGGTAGAAGATACCGGGCAGAGACTCGATCACCTTCAACGTGAATTCGTGATTGGCATTGAGCGCGGCTTCGGAGCGGCCCCGCTCATCAAGTTCGTGCTCGAGCGCCAGACGTTTCGCCTCCAGTTCATCGAATGCCGACTTCAGCTTTACCCGCATCTCGTCCAGATGCTTGGCCAGCGCGCCGATTTCATCCTCTCCGGTGGCGTTGACCGGGTGGTCGAATTCGCCCGATGCGAGTTTTTGGGCAGCGTCGCGGATATCCCGCAACGGCGAAAACAGTCGGCTTTCGAGGAGCAAGATGATCAGCATGAACGAGGCCGCCAGTTGCACCAGTAGCATGACGCCCAGCTTTACCGCTTCGGTACGGAGTTCCCGCGCAACACGACCAGTGGTCAATTCGATGGTCAGGTAGCCAAGTGCGCGGCCATCGCGAAGGATCTCGCGATGTTCAACAACAACCTCGCCAACACGGCGCTCAGCCCTTTCCCGGTGGACAAAGAGCCCCAGGCTTGCGTCTTCAACACTGACACGAACGACATCCGGGTTGTTCAGCACGGCGTCGGCGAGCTGGCGAGCACCGTCGGCATCGATATTCCACAAGGAAGAAGCCAACCCATGGACCAGCAGGTCGGCGTATTGCTGCAAGGGCGCCGTCACACGCTCGTGATAGGCCGCTGTATAGCGGTCCCGCGCAGCGACGCCACCGAGCAGTAATGCCGGCAACAAGACGCAGAGCGCTACGCCGAGCGCTATCGCATGACGCAGAGACTGGAACGGTCGCAGCACTGCACCCCCAAACGGTCTTTGACCGCTCAATTCTCCTTCAGAATGCCGCAGATTCACAGCACAGATGATCGCTTGCAGCAGCAACCACGTTGGCGCCAAGTCCGTGACAAGCGCCTGTCGGCTACGTAGAATATCGGTAATTATGAATTCTTAATGCAAGGAACCCTCCATGAGCCAGCGCCCCTTCCGTATTCTCGGCATCCAGCAAATTGCCATAGGCGGCCCCTCCAAGGATCGACTTAAAACCCTTTGGGTCGACATGTTCGGGCTGGAAATCACCGGCAACTTCGTCAGCGAACGCGAGAACGTCGATGAGGACATCTGCGCCATGGGCAGCGGGCCGTTCAAGGTTGAAGTCGATCTGATGCAGCCCCTGGACCCGGAAAAAAAGCCGGCCGTACATGCAACCCCGCTCAACCACGTCGGTCTTTGGGTAGACAACCTGCAAGTCGCCGTCGAGTGGCTGACTGCCAAGGGTGTACGCTTCGCCCCAGGCGGTATCCGCAAGGGGGCGGCCGGCTATGACATCACCTTCCTGCACCCGAAGGCTAACGACGAATTTCCGATTGCTGGCGAAGGCGTGCTGATCGAGCTGGTCCAGGCGCCTCCGGAAGTGGTGGAGGCTTTCGCACGCGTCGGGTAAGCTGCAGACAGCGGAGCGCTGCGATAGACGGCGCCTGCAAATTTAAAGGAGGAGTTCGATGACGTGGTTCTCCCTGCCGGCTATCCGTGCCGACAATCCGCCAGCTTTTTCCGATATGGCTGCCTGCAGCGACTGGCTGGCCGCGCAGCCACTGGCCAACGCTCCGCTCATGCAGGACGAGCTGGCGGGCCAGCTCGAAAGCCTGAACAGTTGGGCCATCCCTGCACGCGAGCGCTTCAAGATTCTGGAAACGCTGCGCAAGGCTGTGTTCGCCATCGAAGCGGATAGCATCAAGCGCTACGAATACCGCCCGCTGCCGCTGGCTCCCGTGGAGCAGAAAGCACTCGATGCGTCCTGCCGCATCTGGCGCGGGCTGGCCACTGGGTATCTGCATTGCCTGCGTGCCAGCCTCGATGGCGACACGACACTCACCGAGCACTGCGCCAAGATCAGCCATCGCACGCTCACTGCTTTGCGACTGGAACAGTTGTCGCGCTATCGTGGCGGTGCCGCTATCCCCGGGAGCTGGTGGCGCTTGCTGCATGCGACGCAGGCAGCCGCTGAGCAACTGAACGTCAGCAATAGCGCCGTCAGCGACCGTCAGTTCGCCGAGACCCGCGAGTCAAGCTCGATGGCTCAGTATGCGATGGCCATTCTTCTGCACCTCTGCCGTCCGCATGAGCTTTCGCGCAGCCAGTTTGCCGCCGTGCAACGCTGGCTTTCACGCTGGCGGGAGCAGGCGCACGTCTACACCTCCGCCAGTGAGGCGCGCGATAGTCGCTGCCTGCTCATCGACCTCAGTTCGGATTCTCCTGCCCACCTGGGTGGCACGACACCGGCGATGCCGCGCTGGCTGGCCATTGACGGCATCCTCGGCAAGTTCAAGAACCGTATCAAGAGTTTGCGTGACGGCCAGAGTCCGGAAGAGCTCAAACTCGGTTCGAGCCTGCCGGCAGATGCCTGTATCGCGCTGATGCAGTTTTTGCATGGCGCACTACAATCACCGCCGCCACCCCTGCCGGCTAGCCGGGAAGGCAAGTGCAGCATCGGCGTCAGCAGTACGGTCGAGCGCATTTACCTGCTGCTCGGGGGGAGGCCTCTGGAAGAAGAGGATGCGCCAACGGCGCAGAGCAATCGCCGCGTTCACGAACAAATCGCCATCTTCGGGCGTGCCGCGACGGCCGAGCAGAGTGAACGCGCGGCAGTGAAACTCCCGCTTGAACAATGGAAAATCGTTGGCGAAGTGGCAGGGGACGGCGACCTGAGTTTGCTGCGCGCGGCCGGCAGCGATGGTGAGCGCCTCACCACCCGCAGCCTGATTGCCCTGCGCGTCCCGGACAAAGACACGCCATCCCTAGCCATCGTTCGCTGCCTGGCAACACTGGAGGACGGTACGCTCTATGCCCTCGTCCGTCGCTTGCCTGACTCCCCAAGCGCATTGATCGCGACCGGTCGGGAAAAAATGACCAACCGCATCGTGCGCCATCCAGCTGTTTTCTTGCCCGCCAGCGGACTGGTGGGAAAACCAGCCAGCCTGTTCATTCCCGCCGGCGCGATGGCCAAGCTGACGCGTCTCGATGTGCCGACACTGCCTCAAGGACTCAAGGTGGGAGCGGCACTCGACCGTGGTGCAAATTTCGAGCGTCTGCGTTGCGAATAGTCACTCCCTGCATGTAGTTACAAAAAAACGGCCCGCATCTGCGGGCCGTTTTTCATCCGAGGATCGATGATCACTCGAACTCGATGATGATCTGATCCACCGACAGGCTCTCGCCGGCAGCAGCCGAAATCTTCTTCACCTTGCAATCCTGTTCGGCCTTGAGGATGTTTTCCATCTTCATGGCTTCGATGACGGCCAGCTTTTCGCCAGCCTTTACGTCCTGGCCGACCTTGACCGCCACTTCGCGCAGCAGGCCCGGCATCGGCGACATCAGGAACTTGGACAGGTCGGGGGCGGGCTTCTCCGGCATCAGCGCCAGCAGTTCGGCGGCGCGGGCGCTCATGACCATGAAGTCGGCACGGGTGCCCCAGTGGAACAGGCTGTACTTGGTCTTGTGGCGCTCGATCTGCAGCGTGAATTCCTCACCGTTGCAGGTGCCGCGGAACAAGGACTCACCCAGTTGCCAGTCGGACAGGATTTCGTATTGCTCGCCCTTGTACTCGACGTGGTAACCACCGGCGATCGGACGCGCAACCACCGGATGTTGCTCCTTCTCCTCACCTTTCAGGCGGATGACCATCCACTTGTCGGAAACCTTGCGTTCGTGGCCCTGCAGCTGGCCGGTGATCGAAGCCGAACGGTCGGTGAAGCTGCGGTAAACGAAGGCGGCGACCGAGACCAGCAGCGCCGGATCGTCATGCGGCACCATCGAGGCGTCGAAACCGGTCGGGTAGTGCTTGGGGATGAAGCCGGTGTCGAAGATGCCGGAATGGAACACCGGATGCTGCATCAGCGCAGCCTGGAACGGGATGTTCGACGAGATGCCGCGAATGACGAAGGCGTTCAGCGCGTCGCGCATGCGGGCGACGGCCTGCTCGCGCGTGGCGCCGTGCACGATCAGCTTGGCGATCATCGAATCGTAGTACATCGAGATCTCGCCGCCGTCGTAGACGCCGGTATCGACGCGCACCTGGCCCGGGATCTCAGCCGGCGGCTGGAATTTCACCAGACGGCCGGTCGACGGCAGGAAGCCGCGGAACGGGTCTTCGGCGTTGATCCGGCATTCCATGGCCCAGCCATTGATCTTCACGTCGGCCTGGCTCAGCGGCAGCTTTTCGCCGTAGGCGACGCGAATCATCTGCTCGACGAGGTCCAGCCCGGTGATCAGCTCGGTGACCGGGTGCTCGACCTGCAGGCGGGTGTTCATTTCCAGGAAGTAGAACTCCTTGGTCGCGCCAGAGACGACGAACTCGACCGTGCCGGCCGACTCGTAGTTCACCGCACGGGCCAGCGCCACGGCCTGCTCACCCATGGCCTTGCGCATCTCGGGATCAACGAAGGGCGACGGCGCCTCTTCGATCACCTTCTGGTGACGGCGCTGGATCGAACAGTCACGCTCATTCAGGTACACGTAGTTGCCATGCGAGTCGCCGAGCACCTGGATTTCGATGTGGCGCGGCTCGAGCACGTACTTCTCGATGAAGACGCGGTCATCGCCGAAAGAGTTGCGGGCTTCATTGACGCAGGAGGAAAAACCTTCGTGCGCCTCGGCATCGTTGTAGGCAACACGCAGCCCCTTGCCGCCGCCACCGGCGGAAGCCTTGATCATCACTGGGTAACCGATGCCCTGGGCGATCTTGACGGCTTCGTCCGGACCGGCGATGGCGTCGTTGTAGCCGGGGATGGTGTTGACCTTGGCTTCGATGGCCAGCTTCTTCGACTCGATCTTGTCGCCCATCTTGGCGACCGAGTAGTGCTTCGGGCCGATGAACTTGATGCCTTCCTCTTCGAGGCGGCGCGAGAAGGTGGCGTTCTCGGACAGGAAGCCGTAGCCCGGGTGCACGGCCTGGGCGCCTGTCTCCTTGCAGGCGGCGATGATCTTGTCCATCACCAGATACGACTCTTTCGAGGCGGCCGGTCCGATACAGACGGCTTCGTCGGCAAGGTCGACGTGCAGCGCATCCTTGTCGGCCTCGGAATAGACGGCGACGGTCTTGATGCCCATCTTGCGGGCAGTCTTGATGACGCGGCAGGCGATCTCGCCGCGGTTGGCAATCAGAATCTTGGTAAACATGTTCTTGTCCCTTTCCCTGGCGCTTACAGCGGAATGTTGCCGTGCTTGCGCCACGGATTGTCGAGTTGCTTGTCACGCAGCATGGCCAGCGAGCGGCAGATGCGCTTGCGCGTGGCGTGCGGCATGATCACGTCGTCGATGAAGCCACGGGCGCCGGCGACGAACGGGTTGGCGAACTTCTCCTTGTACTCGGCTTCGCGCTGGGCGAGCTTGGCCGGATCGTTCTTTTCCTCGCGGAAGATAATCTCGACCGCGCCCTTCGGGCCCATGACGGCGATTTCAGCCGACGGCCAGGCGAGGTTCACGTCGCCGCGCAGGTGCTTCGAGCTCATAACGTCGTAGGCGCCGCCGTAGGCCTTGCGGGTGATGACGGTGACCTTCGGCACGGTGCACTCGGCGTAGGCGTAGAGCAGCTTGGCGCCGTGCTTGATGATGCCGCCGTATTCCTGCGTGGTGCCCGGCATGAAGCCCGGCACGTCGACGAAGGTGACCACCGGAATGTTGAAGGCGTCGCAGAAGCGGACGAAGCGGGCGGCCTTGATCGAGGACTTGATGTCCAGACAGCCGGCCAGCACCAGCGGCTGGTTGGCGACGATGCCGACCGGATTGCCGTCCATGCGGCCGAAACCGATGATGATGTTCTTGGCGTAGTCCGGCTGAATCTCGAAGAAGTCGTTGTCATCGACGACCTTGATGATCAGCTCCTTCATGTCGTACGGCTTGTTGGCGTTGTCCGGCACCAGCGTATCGAGCGAGTGGTCCATGCGGTCGGCCGGATCTTCGGTCGGCGTCACCGGCGGCTTCTCGCGGTTGTTGGCCGGCAGGTAGTTCATGAAGCGGCGCAGCATCGACAATGCTTCGACATCGTTCTCGAAGGCCAGGTCGGCCACCCCGGACTTGCTGGTGTGGGTCACGGCACCGCCCAATTCCTCGGCGGTCACGTCTTCGTGGGTCACGGTTTTGACGACTTCCGGACCGGTCACGAACATGTAGGAGGAGTCCTTGACCATGAAAATGAAGTCGGTCATCGAAGGCGAGTACACCGCACCGCCGGCGCAGGGCCCCATGATCATCGAGATCTGCGGCACGACGCCGGAGGCCATCACATTGCGCTGGAACACGTCGGCGTAGCCGCCGAGCGAAGCGACACCTTCCTGGATGCGGGCACCGCCCGAGTCATTGAGGCCGATCACCGGCGCACCGACCTTCATCGCGTGATCCATGACCTTGCAGATCTTCTCAGCGTGGGTTTCGGAGAGCGAGCCGCCGAACACCGTGAAGTCCTGCGAGAAGACGAAGACCAGACGGCCGTTGATCGTGCCGTAGCCGACGACGACGCCGTCACCCGGCGTCTTCTCGGCCTTGTCCATGCCGAAATCGGTGCAGCGGTGTTCCTTGAACAGATCCCATTCCTCGAACGAATCGGGGTCGAGCAGCAGCTCGATGCGTTCGCGGGCGGTCAGCTTGCCTTTGGCGTGCTGGCTGTCGATACGCTTCTGGCCACCGCCGAGGCGGGCCATTTCGCGCTTTTTTTCCAGCTGTCTGATGATGTCATGCATAACGGAAACTCCCTCAAAAGTAGGGTAATTCAAAAAACAGAAATCAGTGTTTCAGGTGGGCAAGCAGAGCATGCGCCGCCGCTGCCGGCGTCGTCTGCCCGTCCTCGACGGAACGCGAAAGGCGCGACAGGCTGGCCTGTACGCCGGGGTGATCCTTGAACTGCTGATGCAGGCCGGTCTCGATCATCTGCCACATCCAGGCCAGCGCCTGATGCTTGCGCTTCTGCTCGAATTCGCCGGTCGGTGTCAGTGCGTTCCGGTAATTCTCGACATTTTCCCAGAATTCGGCGATGCCTTCCTTGTGCAGGGCACTCGCCGTGATCACCGGCGGCGACCAGTTGGCCGAAGCCGGGCGCAGCATGTGCAGCGCATTGCGCCACTGGGCGCGCACCACGGCGGTCGCGCGCGGGTCGATGTCGGCCTTGTTGATGACCACCAGGTCGGCGATCTCGACAATGCCCTTCTTGATCGCCTGCAGGTCGTCGCCGGCATTGGGCAATTGCAGCAGGCAGAAGATGTCGACCATGCCGGCCACCGTCGTTTCCGACTGGCCGACGCCGACCGTCTCGACGATGATCACGTCGAAGCCGGCCGCCTCGCACAGCAGCATCGCCTCTCGTGTCTTCTCGGCGACACCGCCGAGCGAACCGGCCGACGGGCTGGGGCGGATGAAGGCCTCCTCGCGCTGGCACAGCATCTCCATGCGCGTCTTGTCGCCGAGGATGGAACCGCCCGAAACCGAAGACGACGGATCGACGGCGAGGACGGCCAGACGATGGCCGTGGTTGATCAGCCACAGGCCGAGGGCTTCGATGAAGGTGGACTTGCCGGCCCCGGGTACGCCCGAGATGCCGATGCGGATGGCCTTGCCGGTCTGTGGCAGCAGGGCATTCAGTACCTGCTGCGCCCGCTGCTGATGGTCGGCGCGGGTAGACTCGACCAGCGTGATGGCCTTGGCCAGCGCGCGCCGCTGGCCGCCAAGCACGCCGTCGACCAGCAACTGGTCGGCAGGCGGCAGCGGAGGGGCAGAGGGCGCCAGCAAGGGAAGCTCGCTCAAGTCCATGCGTCGATGCGGGCTTAGGCGCGTGCCTTGCGGATTTCCTCGAGCACCTTGCGCGCCGAATCCTCAATGCGCGTACCCGGCCCGAAGATGGCCTTGGCGCCGGCATTGAACAAGTAGTCGTAATCCTGTGCCGGGATAACCCCGCCAGCGAAGACGATGATGTCGTCCGCGCCCTGATCCTTGAGCGCCTTCATCAATGCCGGCAGCAGGGTCTTATGACCGGCGGCGAGCGAGGAGACGCCAATGGCGTGCACATCGTTCTCGACCGCCAGGCGCGCCGCTTCTTCCGGTGTCTGGAACAGCGGGCCGACGTCGATGTCGAAGCCGAGGTCGGCGAAGGCCGTAGCCACCACCTTGGCGCCGCGGTCGTGACCGTCCTGGCCGAGCTTGGCGATCATCACGCGCGGACGGCGGCCTTCGTCGGCGGCAAACTTCTCGACATCGGCCTTGATCGTTTCCCAGCTTTCCTGTCCTGCCACGACGCCTCCGTAGACACCCGAAATGGTCTGGTTGTTGGCGCGGAAGCGGCCGAAGATTTTCTCCAGCGCATCCGACACTTCGCCGACCGTGGCGCGCAGGCGGATGGCCTTCACCGTCAGGTCGAGCAGGTTGCCGTCGCCGGTCTCGGCGCACTTGGTCAGCGCATCAAGGGCGGCCTGCACGGCGGCCGAATCGCGCGTAGCGCGGATCTGCTTGAGGCGGGCCACCTGCGAATCACGCACGGCATGGTTGTCGATGTCGAGGATGTCGATCGGGTCTTCCTTGGCCAGCTTGTACTTGTTAACACCAACGATGACATCCTTGCCCGAGTCGATGCGCGCCTGCTTGTCGGCGGCACAGGTTTCGACCTGCATCTTGGCCCAGCCGGATTCGACGGCCTTGGTCATGCCGCCCATGGCCTCGATTTCCTGGATGATGCCCCAGGCCTTGTCGGCCATGTCCTGGGTCAGCTTTTCCATCATGTAGGAGCCGGCCCACGGATCGACGACGTTGGTGATGTGCGTCTCTTCCTGGATGATCAGCTGTGTATTGCGGGCGATGCGCGAGGAGAACTCGGTCGGCAGCGCGATGGCTTCGTCGAGCGCGTTGGTGTGCAGCGACTGGGTGCCACCGAAGACCGCGGCCATCGCCTCGATCGTGGTGCGCACGACGTTGTTGTACGGGTCCTGCTCGGTCAGCGACCAGCCGGAAGTCTGGCTGTGCGTGCGCAGCATCATCGACTTCGGATTCTTGGCGTTGAACTGGCTCATGATGCGCTGCCACAGCAGGCGGCCGGCGCGCATCTTGGCGATTTCCAGATAGAAGTTCATGCCCACCGCCCAGAAGAAGGACAGGCGGCCAGCGAAGGTGTCGACATCCATGCCGGAAGCGACACCGGTACGCACGTATTCCATGCCGTCGGCCAGCGTGAAGGCCAGCTCGATGGCCTGGTTGGCACCGGCTTCCTGGATGTGATAACCCGAGATCGAGATCGAGTTGAACTTCGGCATGTGCTGCGCCGTGTAGCCGAAGATGTCGGCGATGATCTTCATCGACGGCTTCGGCGGGTAGATGTAGGTGTTGCGGACCATGAACTCCTTGAGGATGTCGTTCTGGATGGTCCCGGACAGCTTGTCCTGCGAGACGCCCTGCTCTTCGGCAGCGACGATGTAGCCGGCGAGGATCGGCAGCACGGCGCCGTTCATGGTCATCGAAACCGAGACCTTGTCGAGCGGAATGCTGTCGAACAAAATCTTCATGTCTTCCACGGAGTCGATTGCCACGCCGGCCTTGCCGACGTCACCGACGACGCGGGGATTGTCCGAGTCGTAGCCACGGTGCGTGGCCAGATCAAAGGCGACCGACACGCCCTGACCGCCAGCGGCCAGCGCCTTGCGATAGAAAGCATTGGAAGCTTCGGCGGTGGAGAAGCCAGCGTACTGGCGGATGGTCCACGGCTTGACTGCGTACATCGTCGGCTGCGGGCCGCGCAGGTAGGGCGCGAAGCCGGGCAGGGTATCGGCGTAGGGCAGGCTATCGACATCCTGCTTTGTATACAGCGGTTTGACGACGATGCCTTCCGGGGTCACCCAGTTCAGCGCATCGACATTGCCACCGGGGGCGGATTTGGCGGCAGCCTTCTGCCAGGCATCGAGGTTCTTCGAATCGGAAAAATTGCTCGGGGCGGCGTTGCTCTCGTTGGACATGCGAACCTCACACTGTT
>JBAYVG010000040.1:0-28528 GCA_041674785.1 Rhodocyclaceae bacterium | reverse complement strand
GTTCATTACCCTGGCCATCATGGCAGTCGGCCTGACCACCATCTACTCGGCCACCTACGATAGTCAAAACCGTCTGGTGAGCCAGCTCCTCAACATGGGCGTAGCTTTCACTATGATGTGGGGTATCGCGCAGGTGCCGCCACAGAAGCTGATGCGCTTTGCGGTACCGCTGTACGTTGCCGGGCTAGTGCTCCTTGTGCTGGTTCTGCTTTTCGGGATCAAGGTCAATGGTGCGCGCCGCTGGCTCAATATCGGCATTACGCGCATCCAGCCCTCCGAGATCATGAAGCTGGCTGTGCCACTGATGCTGGCCTGGTACTTCCATAACCATGAAACAGCGTTGAAACTGCGCCACTATGCCGTTGCCGCCCTGCTGCTGCTCGTACCTTTCGGGCTTGTTGCCAAACAGCCTGACCTGGGCACAGCCATCCTGATCGGCTCGGCCGGTTTCTTCATCCTTTTCTTCGCCGGCCTGCAGTGGAAATTCATCATCGGCCTGGGTGCAGCCGCTATGGGAGCGGCCCCGTTTCTGTGGAACGCCCTTCACGACTACCAGCGACGACGGATCATGACGCTGGTTGATCCCACCTCCGACCCGCTTGGATCCGGCTATCACATCATCCAGTCGATGATTGCCATCGGCTCCGGGGGCGCGGCCGGCAAGGGCTGGTTGCAGGGGACGCAGACCCACCTTGAATTCATTCCGGAAAAACACACCGATTTCATTTTTGCCGTCTATTCGGAGGAATGGGGCCTGGTCGGGAACGCTGTTTTGCTGATCCTCTATCTCCTGCTCATCGGGCGCGCCATGATGATTGCGGCAAATGCCTCGACCTTGTTCTCGCGTCTTCTCGCCGGCTCCATCACCTTGAGCCTGTTCACCTACGCCTTCGTCAATATGGGCATGGTCTCAGGAATCATGCCGGTTGTCGGTGTTCCCTTGCCATTCATGAGTTTCGGCGGCACGGCGCTGGTGACGCTCTGTCTCGGGCTGGGTATCCTGATGAGCATCCAGACCCACCGCATGCTGGTGAAAAAATGATCGACCCTGTTCTGTCTTTCCGAAGCGTTGCCATGAAGGCTGGCGCTGCCCTGCTTGTGCTCCTGCTCGCAGCCTGTGGCAGCGCACCGAAGCCGGCGGTGGAGAGTCCCGATGGCCGCCAGGCGTCAAAGTCGCCAACCAAAAAGCCGTCAGTGGTACAGAAGCGAGGCGGCGGCTACTACAAGGACGACGGGCCAGCCGAGGAACTCCCGGACGGGCTCGACGAGCTGCCGGATGCTGAGCCGAAACTTGAGCCGTTGCATCGTTTTGCCAACCGACCCTATGTTGTCTTCGGCAAGGAGTACGTCCCGAATACCAGCATCAAGCCCTACAAGGCACGGGGTATCGGCAGTTGGTATGGCAAGAAGTTTCATGGCCAGAAGACATCGATCGGCGAGCCTTACGACATGTTCGCCATGACCGCCGCGCACCCGACACTGGCGATTCCGTCCTACGTCCGCGTTACCAGCGTCGCCAACGGTCGTTCGGTCATCGTGCGGGTCATCGACCGTGGGCCGTTCCACGCCGATCGTGTCATTGATCTTTCCTACGCTGCGGCGCACAAGCTCGACTACATCCGTAACGGTAGCAGCCTGGTCGAGGTCGAAGCCATCGTTCCGGATGCCACGGCGATGACCTATGCCCAGGTGACGCCGACAGAAAACCGGCCAGTGCCCGCGCGGGATGAGATTGCCAATGTTGCCAAAAAGCTAGCGGTGGAAGAGCGGCCGGTGCAGACCGCCGCCACTATTGGCTTGAATGGCGGCAGTAGCAGTGCGATCCCTGCGGGTGGCGTTCTCCTCCAGCTCGGCGCCTTCGCCAATGCCGACAACGCCGAAACCATGCGGCAGCGGTTGGTGCGTGAACTGGACTGGGCCGAAGGGGAGTTGCGCGTCAACGTCGGTGGCGGCATCCACCGCCTTCATCTCGGGCCGTATCCCAGCCGGGTGGATGCCGAGCGGGTAGCCGAGCGTATCCGCCAGGAACACGGCTTCAAGCCAACCTTCGTTACCCGATAAGCGGTGGCAGTGGGCGAAAAATCCCCTGAATGAGGCCTTCTCCCGTCCCCTGTTGAATCACCTGCACAGTGATTTCGACAGCGATATGACGGCCGCTGGCGTCAACCACGTCGCAGGGAAGTGGTGCCGAAAAATACCCGGCGACATGTTCGGCAAACAGGCGGCGGTAGTACTCCGGGTTTTCGGGCGGATGTAGCACGGTTTGCGGCTGTCCCAGCAGATCTGCGCGCCTGCGGCCAAACAAGCGTTCGGCCGCAGGATTGAGATCGACGATGCGCCCGTCATCAGTACGGGCGATGACAATTGCTTCGCGGGTAGCTTCAAACAGTGCGCGGAGACGCGCATTGGCCTCCCGCAACTCTTCGCGGGCCTCTGTCGATTCGTGCTGCACCAGTGCCAAAGCCACCAGATTGGCGGTCGCTGCAGAGAACATGCGCTGCACGGGCGTCCAGCTGGCATGAGCACCCACCTGCTCGATGCAAAGCACCCCCTGTAGTGCGTTGCGCACATGAATCGGGGTGTCGAGAATGGCGCTTATTCCATGCTGGGGCAGATAGTCGCGGGCGAATTCGTGCGTACAGGGATGTGTTGTCGCATCATCGGCGACGATCATCGCTTCCTGGCGCAGGCCTGCAAAATAATCCGGGTAGTTGGCCGCCGCGAGAACGGCCCCCGAAGAATGCCGATTTGGCGTCAGCTCGTAGAGATCCAGGCAGTGGATCGACGCGTGGTCGGCCGAGGTTGCCCACAAGCTTACCCGTTCGACGAGCAGCATCCGTGCCGTGGCCTCTGTCAATGCGCGCAGCGCCTCATCCAGTGGCCGGCCGTGCACTGCGTTGCGGGCGAGCAGGGTGAACGCCCCCTGCAGATCGATGCCGTGTGACAGTGTGGTCAAGCCCTGAAAATTCATAGCTGCGCTAGCGTTGCACTGGATGAAGCGAGCAATCTTAGCCAGCGGGCCGCAGACGGACGAGGAACTATGCCACATTGAGCCGGATTTTCACCGCTGCCGGCATGTCGTAACAAGTGCTGCTGGCGATGCCTGGATTGCTATAATTCACCCTCCCCCGCAGAAGCCCCCATAAGACCAATTTCCATGAAAATCATCGCTTTCCTGTTTGCATTCGTTGTTACCAGCCTTTCTGCTCCGGCCCTCGCCCAGCAGCTGCCGGTACCGCCCGCCCTGGCTGCAAAATCATGGCTGCTCATCGAGTCCGGGACCGGACAGGTGCTGGCCAGCCAGGCACCGGACGAGCGTCTTGAACCGGCCTCGCTGACCAAGCTGATGACCGCCTACCTGACCTTCGCCGCCTTGAAGCAGGGCACGCTCAAAATTGACCAGACTGTCCCCGTCTCGGAGAAGGCCTGGCGCACTGGTGGTTCCAAGATGTTCATCCGCGTCGGCCATCAGGTACCGGTCGAGGATCTGATCAAGGGCATGATCGTGCAGTCCGGCAACGACGCCTGTGTGGCGCTCGCCGAAGCGATCGCCGGCAGCGAGGAAAACTTTGCGCAGATGATGAACCGCGAAGCACAGCGACTGGGTATGAAATCCTCCAGCTTCCGCAATTCGACGGGCCTGCCTGATCCGCAGCTCTACACCACAGCGCGCGATTTGGCGACGCTGGCGGGAGCCTTGATCCGCGATTTCCCCGAGGACTATGCCAAGTACTACTCGATCAAGGAATTTCGTTACAACAACATTACCCAGCCGAATCGCAATCGCTTGTTGTGGACCGACCCGACGGTCGATGGTGTCAAGACTGGCTACACGGAAGCTGCCGGCTATTGCCTGATTTCCTCCGCCAAGCGCGGCCCGCGCCGTCTGCTCTCGGTGGTGCTTGGCACAGCCTCCGATAGCATGCGTGCACAGGAGTCGCTGAAGCTGCTCAACTACGGCTTCCAGTTCTACGATGCCGTTCAGCTCTATGCCAAGAACCAGCCGGCATCCAGTCTCAAGGTATGGAAAGGTTCTTCGGCAACGGTCAAAGCCGGCTTTACCAGTGATTTCATCCTGGCTGTACCGAAGGGCTTCGCGGCGAAGGTGCAGGCCGACCTCGTCTCGCAGCAGCCGCTGATTGCCCCGGTTGAAGCCGGACAAGTCGTCGGCACGATGAAGGTCAGTGTCGATGGCAAGCCCTATGGCGACTACCCGGTGGTCGCTCTGGAAACCGTTCCGCAGGCTGGCATCTTTGGCCGCGCCATCGACTCGGTGCGGCTGTGGTTCAACTGATGACTAACGACGGCCCACGCAGCACGCACGGCGATCACGGCGAATTGCGTATGCGCAAGGTTTTCACCGTGTCCACAATATGTGCCGTGGCTCAAGGGCTTTCCAATGGCTGATACGACCTGCTATCTCAATGGCGAGTACCTGCCGCTCAGCGCAGCGCGCATCTCGCCGCTCGACCGGGGATTTCTTTTCGGCGATGGCGCTTACGAAGTTATCCCGGTCTACTCCCGGCGCCCCTTCCGCATCGGCGAGCACCTGCATCGCCTGCAGCAGACGCTGGACGGCATTCGTCTGCCCAATCCGCATTCGATCACCGAATGGACCGAACGCGTCGAGCGCATCATTGCCGCCGGCCCGTTTGACGATCAGTCGGTCTATCTGCAAGTCACGCGCGGAGCCGATACGAAGCGCGACCACGCCTTCCCCAAGAATGTGCCACCTACCGTCTTTGTCTTCACGGCACCGCTGGTGACGACGCCGGACGATATTCGTGCCAAGGGGGTTGCTGCGGTTACCGCACTCGACAACCGCTGGTTGCGTTGCGACCTCAAGGTTACTGCCCTGCTCGCCAACGTCGTTGCCCGGCAGAGTGCAGTCGATCAGGGCTGCGCCGAAACCATCTTCCTGCGCGAAGGCTTCATGATCGAAGGTGCTGCTTCCAACATCTTCGTCGTCAAGGACGGCGTGCTGCTGGCGCCCCCCAAGGACCACCGCATGCTGCCCGGCGTGACCTACGACGTGGTCCTCGAACTTGCTGCCAAGCACGGCGTGCCGCATGAAGTGCGCGAGATCGACGAGGCCGAACTGCGGGCTGCCGAAGAAGTGTGGATGACCTCCTCGACCAAGGAGGTGCTGCCGATCACCACGCTCGACGGCAAGCCGGTTGGTTACGGCGCCAACGCCGGCCGGCCGGGCCCGCTGGCGCAACAGATGCACGGCTGGTATCAGCAGTTCAAGGACGAGGTAATGCGCCGTGGCTGACCTCAAGGCAAGCGCGGAAACGTTGCTCGAATTTCCCTGCGACTTCCCGATCAAGATCATGGGGTTGGCTAATGCCGCGCTGGCACAGGCGGTGCTCGAAGTCGTGCTGCGCCACGACCCGGGTTTCGACGGCGCAACGATGGAGATGCGTGCCAGCTCCGGCGGCAAGTACGTCAGCCTGACCTGCACTGTCCAAGCGACCTCCAAACCCCAGCTCGATGCGCTCTACACGGAACTGACCGCGCATCCGCTGGTCAAGGTAGTCCTGTAAGGCAATGGTCGTCCGCCAGCTCGGCCGTGCCGACTACGAACCGACGTGGCAGGCGATGATGGATTTCACCGCCACGCGCACAGCGGAAACGCCGGACGAACTGTGGGTGGTTGAACACCCACCGGTGTTCACGCTCGGCCAGGCCGGCAAACCGGAGCACCTGCTGTTTGATGCCGGCATCCCGCTGGTCAAAATCGACCGTGGCGGCCAGATCACCTACCACGGCCCCGGCCAGGTGGTGGTCTATCTGCTGATCGACCTGCCGCGCCGAAAACTCAAGGTGCGCGAGCTGGTGAACCGCATCGAGCAGGCCGTGATCGACTGTCTCGGTGAGCAGGGCGTGACGGCCGAGCGGCGCGATGGCGCACCGGGCGTGTACGTTGGAGCGAACGAAAACTCAGCGAAGGTTGCCGCGCTGGGATTAAGAGTCAGAAACGGCTGCTGCTACCATGGTGTCAGCCTGAACGTGGATATGGACCTGTCGCCGTTCTCGGCGATCAACCCCTGTGGCTATGCCGGCATGGCAGTCACACAAACGAAGGATCTCGGCATCGAGCTGACGCCGCCACAAGCGGCCGAGGCACTGACGAGGCATCTCATTGCACAACTGGAGCAAGCAGAATGAGCGAACGCGGCATAAAACAGAAGGGCGAACTGAAGACGGCCCGCATCCCGATCAAGATCGTGCCGCACGTGCCGCAGAAGAAGCCGGACTGGATTCGCGTCAAGGCCGGCAACAGCTCCGGCCGCTTCGGCGAGATCAAGTCCATGCTGCGCGAGCAGAAGCTGCACACCGTGTGCGAGGAAGCCGCCTGCCCGAATATCGGCGAATGCTTTGGCCGTGGCACCGCCACCTTCATGATCCTCGGCGACATCTGCACCCGCCGCTGCCCGTTCTGCGACGTCGGCCACGGCAAGCCGCTACCACCGGATCCCAATGAGCCGGCCAACCTGGCCGACAGCGTTGCCAACCTCAAGCTGAACTATGTGGTCATCACCAGCGTGGACCGCGATGACCTGCGCGACGGTGGTGCCCAGCACTTCGTTGACGTTATCGCCGCAGTGCGCGACAAGTCGCCCAAGACCACCATCGAAACACTGGTCCCCGATTTTCGCGGCCGTATGGAAGTGGCCATCGAGGTGCTCGGCCAGTCGCTGCCCGATGTGCTTAACCACAACATGGAAACCGTACCTCGCCTCTACAAGCAGGCCCGTCCCGGTGCCGATTACCAGCACTCGCTCGATTTCATGAAGGCCTTCAAGGCCAAGTATCCGAATGTGCCGACCAAGTCCGGCCTGATGGTCGGCCTCGGCGAAACCGACGAGGAAATCCTCGAAGTCCTGCGCGACCTGCGTGCGCACGGCGTTGAGATGCTGACCATCGGCCAGTACCTGGCGCCTTCTGGCCACCATCTGCCGGTATCACGCTACGTGCATCCGGATGTGTTCAAGATGTACGAGGCCGAAGCAAAAAAAATGGGGTTCACTGGCGCCGCCTGTGGCCCGATGGTGCGCTCGAGCTACTGGGCCGATCAGCAGGCGCACACCGCTGGCGTAACCTGATCGCCGTCCGGCAGTGTCGTGCAGGAAGCCGCCGCTTGTCCTGCGGCGCTTTCCGCCTGTCGCATCAAGGTGGAAGAACCAACTTGGGTGGCTAGAATTCGGTCGTTACGACACGAGGTCTGACTGCTCATGGAACAACACTGGTACGACGCGCTGGGTCTTGACGCTGCTGCCACTGATGCAGAGATCCGTGCCGCCTATGCTGCCGTACTCCGACAGGTCGCCGAACGCGCATCACTGCGCGACCCTGCCGATCTTGAACGACTGGAAAACGCGCGTGCCGCATTTCGTGCCTTGATGCCGGCGGCTGCCTAGCATACGCTGTCAGCTCCCTGATCTGACGGAAGCTGAATCATGCGTGCCATCCTCATTCCTTTCATTGCTCTCGCCTTCTCCCTCTCGGCGCAGGCTGCCGACCTTTCAAGCAGTGAGGCCTCCTCCGGCCTCAAGGAAACACTGACCCGTGGTGCCGAAATTGCAGTCGACCAGCTCGGCAAGCCGAACGGTTTCCTTGGCGACGCTCGGGTGAAAATTCCGCTTCCGGACTCGGTGCGCAAGGGCGAAAAACTGATGCGTACGCTTGGTGCCGGCAAGTACGCTGACGAACTGATCGAGACCATGAATCGTGCTGCCGAACTGGCGGTGGTCGAAGCCAAGCCGATCCTGGTCAATGCCGTGAAAAACATGAGCTTTGATGATGCGCGCGGCATTCTCACCGGCGGTGACGATGCCGCAACGCAGTATTTCAAGCGCGTGACGACTGGCGACCTGACCACCAAATTCCTGCCGGTCGTCAAGGAGGCGACAGCCAAGGTGCAGCTGGCCGACAAATACAATAAATACGCCGGCAAAGCCGCTAAATTTGGCGCAATTGACGAAAAAGACGCCAATCTCGACCAATATGTAACCAGAAAGGCGCTTGACGGGCTATTTTTGATGGTTGCCGAGCAGGAAAAGGCCATCCGCAAGGACCCCGTCTCCACTGGCAGCGCATTGCTCAAGAAGATTTTTGGCGGTTGAGTTTCTGTCAGGTGACAGCGCCGAGTGTCGTCCGCTGCCGTCGCTCCTGATGCCGTAGCAATTGGGTGATGGATTATAATGGCATTTAATGAACTTGCCGCCCGGGTCTAAAGTCTATCCAAATCATGACGTTAACAAATTGTCATCCGAGGAAGCTTGCCCATGTCGACGATCCGCTCAACCACTGCACCATCTGTTGCGATTGATGCGACGGATCGTCATCGCCTGACATCGCGTACCGCCGTGCAGCCGGTCTATCTTGAGCGCGAGATCGATGCTGATCGCCGCCGTTCCCTGCGCGAGGAACTTGATGCAGCAGAGGAGCGTTTTTCGACTGCCGCACCGGAAGATGCGTTGGTCGACACTCAGGATGTTCTTGAAGCCCTGAGCCGTCTTGGGGGTGAAGCAGCGAACCTGCTGAAGCCGATCAACACGGCAGCGTTGCGACTGGTGGGTGAGGATCACGTGGACGAACAAGCTTGAGTCGCTTGCGGTAAAATCACACCAGCTTCAGGTGTCAGCGCGCCCCGGTCAGCCGGGGCGTTTTGTTTTGCCGCTTTCCGTGCATTTCCGGTACTTTCCAGCCCCTTTTTTTGCCCATGTCCACGCAACTCAATGCCCCGCAACGCGAGGCGATCCGCTACCTCGATGGCCCCTTGCTCGTCCTTGCCGGTGCCGGCTCGGGCAAGACGCGCGTGATCACGCAGAAAATCGCCTATCTGGTTCAGGATTGCGGCTTCAAGCCATCGAATATCGCCGCCATCACCTTCACCAACAAGGCGGCCAAGGAAATGCAGGAGCGTGTGGCCAAGCTGCTCGAAGGTGGTTCAACCAAGGGGCTGACCATCTGTACCTTCCACGCCCTCGGCGTGCGCATTCTGCGCGAGGAGGCGGCAGCACTCGGCTACAAGCCGAAGTTCTCGATCTTCGATTCCACCGATTGCTACGGCATCGTCTCCGACCTCGCCGGCAGCGTGGACAAGGCCACCATCCGCAAGCTGCAGTCGGTCATCTCCAACTGGAAGAACGCGCTGGTCTCGCCGGACATGGCTGCCAAGCTGGCGCAGGACGATACCGAAGCACTCGCCGCACGCGCCTACCGCGATTACGCGGCAACGCTGAAGGCCTACCAGGCCGTCGATTTCGACGACCTGATCATGCTGCCGGTCGAACTCTTCGAGAAGCATCCGGAAATCCGCGAGAAGTGGCAAAACCGCCTGCGCTACATCCTCGTTGATGAATACCAGGACACCAACGCCTGCCAGTACAAGCTGCTCAAACTGCTCACCGGAGTGCGTGCAATGTTTACGGCGGTGGGCGACGATGACCAGGCGATCTACGGCTGGCGCGGTGCCGACATTGCCAACCTGCGCAACCTGCCCAATGACTACCCGAACCTCAAGCTGGTCAAGCTAGAGCAGAACTACCGCTCGACGGTGCGTATTCTCAAGGCGGCCAATGCGCTGATCGCCAACAACGAAAAATTGTTCGAGAAGCGCTTGTGGTCCGACCTCGGCATGGGCGACAGCATCAGCGTTACCAGTTGCAAGGAACCCGAGCACGAAGCCGAGTCGGTGGTCATGAAGTTGCAGGCGCACAAGTTCGAGCACCGCACCCACTTCCGCGACTACGCCATCCTCTACCGCAGCAACCACCAGGCACGCATCTTCGAGCAGTACCTGCGTAACCAGAAGGTGCCCTACCTGCTTTCCGGCGGCCAGTCCTTCTTTGACAAGTCAGAGATCAAGGACATCACTGCCTACCTGCGCCTGTTGGCCAACGCCGACGATGACCCTGCCTTCATCCGCGCCGTCACCACGCCAAAACGTGGTGTGGGTGGCAGCACGCTGGAAGCGCTTGGCACCTACGCCGGCGAGCGCCACATTTCGCTCTTTGCCGCCGCCTTCGAGGAAGGTTTCGCTCACCGCGTCGCCTCGCGCCAGCTCGAACCGCTGCTCGAATTCTGCGAGTTCATCAACCGCCTGGAGTGGCGGGCGCAGAAGGAGCCAGCCGGCCAGGTCATGCCCGACCTGCTCACAGCCATCGGTTACGAGAGTTGGTTATTCGACCACGAAGAGCCGCGCGCAGCCGAGACCAAGTGGAAGAACGTCATGGAGTTCTCTGCCTGGCTGACCAGGAAGGGTGAAGAGGACGAAAAAACACTGATCGACCTGACCCAGACCATCGCCCTGATCAACCTGCTCGACAAGGGCGAATCTGATTTCGACGGCGTTCAGCTCTCGACGCTGCACGCCGCGAAGGGGCTGGAATACAAGCATGTGTTCCTGGTCGGTATCGAGGAAGGCCTGCTGCCGCATCGGGAATCGCAGGATCCGGTCAAGCTCGAAGAAGAGCGCCGGCTGATGTATGTCGGCATTACCCGCGCCCAGCGCAGCCTGCATGTCACGCACTGCGAGAAGCGGCCGCAAGGCAAAGAGTGGAGCCCGACAGAACCCTCCCGTTTCATCGACGAGATGGGCAAGGAAGACCTGCGTTTCTCCGGTGGCGCGGCAGCCAAGACCGAACCTGACAAGGCTTCCTCAGGTGCCCGGCTGGCAGCCATGAAGGCCCTGCTGTCCAACGCTGCCAAATGATTCTTCAGCGCGTCACACGGCGTTACAACGCGTTACCCAACTCCTGACTACTTTCTCATCACCCACCGCGTTAGTTGCTGCAAGGCCGGCAAGAAACCGACCGGGAAGCAAAACCAAACCAACGTCCAGGAGATTCAAAATGCTGAAGAAGATCATCGCTCTCACCATCGCCGCCGCTTTCGGTACTGCCGCCATTGCCCAGTCCGCCGCAGTCCCTGCAACTCCGGCTACTCCAGCCAAACCGGCGGTTGAAGTTGCCAAGCCGGCCACGCCGGCCGTACCAGCCGCTGCCCCGGCTGCTGCCGAAAAGAAAGCCGAAGTTGCCGCGCCGGAAATGAAGAAGGAAAACAAGAAGGTGCACAAGGCAAAGAGCGAGAAGAAGAAGGCGGACAAGAAGGTCGAAGCGAAGGCCGAAGCCGCCAAGCCGGCGACACCTGCTGTACCGGCAACGCCTGCCGCCAAGTAATCCGGCAACACAAACAAAAAGGGGATGCCCATCGGCATCCCCTTTTTTGCTGCCCGTACGGTTTACTTCGACAGGCCCACCAGATGCTCGACTGCAGCCTTGATCTCGGCATCGGTCAGATCGGCACTGCCACCCTTCGGCGGCATCGCACCCTTGCCATTCGTTACGCTTTTTACCAGCGCAGCTGTTCCGGTCGCGATACGCGGTGCCCATGCCCCCTTGTCGCCGGTCTTCGGCGCGCCGGCAACACCAGCGGCATGGCAGGCCATGCATACCGAACCATAAACGGCAGCGCCATCGCGTGGCTTACCGTCGGCGGCAGCCACTGCTTTTTTCAATTCAACCTTGGCGATCGGTGCGATGCGGATATCGGCGTCATCGCTGTTCCCCGCCGGAGCCGAGCCCTTGCCCATCATGGAGAGCGGCACCAGCACGACGATCAGCAGCACGGCAATGGCAATGACCACGTACATGATCGATGAAGAAGAATGAGATTTCTCGGCCATGGGGAGATCCTTTTTAATTTGTTTGATGTAAGGCGTTGATTATATCGCGCTTCCCCCTAATGCCAGCAGGGTCTTGATGGACGCCAGAGGTGAAACCGGCTATCCTTCACGCCCTCAACGCGCCCGTAGCTCAGCTGGATAGAGTACTGCCCTCCGAAGGCAGGGGTCGGACGTTCGAATCGTCTCGGGCGCGCCAGCAAACAATAAAAAGGGGAACCTCCGGGTTCCCCTTTTTCCTTTCTGGCGGCATGAAAAGCCCTCTTGCGTTTCTTGAGGCCGCTATCCGAATCGGGTACCCTCCTATGCGCTCTGAATAAAATTACGAAATCAGAGTTTAGGGGAGGATGTATGGTCTGGCTGCTTGTCGTCTTTGTCGTCATCGCACTGCTATTTTTCCTGGTCGCCAAACACCGTCAGTTGCCAAAGGGTGGGCAGGAACTTCCCTATCAGAAACAGGCAGTATTATTTACGCCGGCAGAACGTTCGTTCTATGGTGTTCTCAGTCAGGCGGTTGGAAAAGACTTTCAGGTATTTGGCAAAGTACGTGTCGCGGACGTGCTTGCCGTTCGCCGCGGACTCGACAATCAAGCCAGAACGCGCGCTTTCAATCAGATCAGCGCCAAGCATTTTGACTTCATTCTTTGTGCCCCTGGCGATTTGTCGGTTCTGTGCGCCATCGAGCTGAATGATGCTTCTCATCAAAGAAATGACCGGAAGGACCGCGATATATTCCTTCTGAATGCGTGCAATGCAGCGGGGCTTCCCCTGATCAATTTCGATGCAAAACACGCCTACGTGGCCTCGGAAATCTGTGCCCGTATCGCAGAGTGCATTTCAGGTGTTTCAGCGGAAACAAGAACTGAGCCAACAATTGCAGTTGATGAACCAGTTGTGGCTGCAACGGAACAGAGTTGTCCGAAGTGTTCCAGCCCAATGATCAGGCGTGTGGCGAAGGGTGGCAACAATGCCGGACAAGAATTCTGGGGATGTTCAAGATTTCCAGCGTGTCGGGAAATCTTGAATATTTGATCGTTATGTATTTATAGCCCCCCGTGTTACTTAAACGGGGGGTACGTGAAAAATTCCAAGATGACACTTATCGTATGTAGTTGGAACTACCACGAACGCAAAAAGTCGGAAGTAGGGGTTATTTCCGATTGGATCAAGGCTTCCCACTTGAGCAAGAAGGCCCAAGCAAATTTGGAGCGAGCTCTAGATCAGCTAAAACAGCTTCCAAAAACGAGTTGGTCAAAGCCGCAGCCAGCAAGCAGCCTAGGAAATCACATATATGTGATAAGATTTAAAGATGTGACCGGCGCCCAGCTTAGGGTGTTCGGACACTTTTATGATACCCATCAAGCATTTGTAATGACATTTGATGGCTATGAGAAAGACAATGTCTACTACCCTAAAGACTACAAAAAAGTGGCTGAGCGACACCAAGCCACATGTGACAAAAATCTACGGAGCACAACAGTTGCCTTCCGCAACTACTGTGCACTTTGCCAACCAGAAAGCGGGGCAGGTCAGAGTTCGACTAACAAGTAGTACGAACTCGCCACTTTGCGCGAAGCCGCAATGGCGTGACAAAGAATATCGCGAAGCCTATATGGAGGCCGCGATTGACCAGGGAATTGCTTGGCAAATTAAAATTAATCGGAAATTTCGCCATATGTCCCAGAGCGAATTAGCCAACGCAATTGACACTCGTCAGTCAGCTATTTCTCGAATGGAAGATCCCGAGTATGGGGCTCATAGCCTAGATACTCTTAAACAAGTAGCACATGCGTTTGATTGCGCCCTGCTAGTGAAATTCATTCCCTATAGTGAATTGGCTAGAGAAAGCGAAAATCTCTCAGAAACAGACCAATATGCAGCGCCTTTTTCGTTAGAACTGGAGGATCACGATGGCTAAGAAACTTGAAGAGATGCACCCTGCCCCTCCTCTTTTTTTCGCGGACCAGCCTGCAGCACTGATGTTGGGGCCCCAAATAAGCCGTATTTCATTTGGCGTAGAAGATATGGATGATGGGCAATACCCTCGCCCTGTTGTGGAAATCGCCATACCCACATTAGCGTTATTGCAGTTTGTTAACGACGTGAAGGACGCTCTTAACTCAACCGAATTTAAACAACAAGCTGTTCAAATTTTAGGAACGGCCGCAAAATCAATCGCCACAGGACGCCCAGTCAAGGGCGAAGAGTTTGAAAAAGTACAATCAGCTCGAAAAGTTGGTAGTCGAAAGCTAAAGACCATTGGAACAAATAAGGCTAAGTAACTACTACGACCTCGATCCAGTGCCCAGTTTATCGTCTCGGGCGCGCCAGGATTCAAAAGGCGCTGACTTCACGAAGAAGTCAGCGCCTTTTTCATTTCGGCCGGAAGCTGTCAGCCGAGTCGGCCGATTTTTCCGCGCGCCTCTTCGACGTGCCGTGTCAGCGCTTCATGGCACGGCTTCCAGTCGTCGGAAAATCTGCAATCGCCGCGCATGGCGTCGATGAAGGCCTCGGCGAGCGCCAGGGCCTGGCGCCATGTGTCCGGCTGGACGCTGGGATGCAGCCGGGCTGGCGGCAATTCCTCGGGCAATGCGCCGCCGCTGCGTGGCGCGAAAGCCATCGGCAGCATGTCGTAGGCCGGCGCCAGCTGGTATGGCCGGCCGTGCTCGCTGATGAACGACAGGTTGCCGTTGTGCATGTCCGAGTTGCCGATCAAAGCGCCGAAGGCATGCAACAGTGCCGCGCCGGCAGCCGCTTCGGCGGTAATCGTGCCTTGCGCGGCCAGGCTTGCAGCCAATACCGGCCATGGCGAGCCGGCATCCCCGACAAATTCGGCTTCGAGCGACGACAGCGAGTGCAGCGCGCGACGCCCCAGTTGCCCTATCCGGTCAAAGCGCTCGATTTCGAGGAAACGTCGGCCGCCGAGATCCAGCAGGCGGGAGCGGGATGCCTGAATGCCGGCGCCGAGCAGCACCTGCGCGGCAACATGTTCTGCTGCCAGCAGGTCGCGCCAGCGGCGGGAGACGGGGTTGTCCGCCGCAATGGTGAATTTGACGAGGGCGTGCCGGTCGCTGAATGCCACGAACTTTGGTTGTTCGCCGCCGGCGGACGATCCGGGCAGGTCGCCGCGTTCGGCGGCCTCTGCCAGTGCGGGGTATTGCGCCAGGTCGGCAGCGGCGGGCGGTGGCGCGTTGATAAAGCGGTCACGGGCAATGTCACCCAGCAACAGGTTTCCGACAACGTCTTCGCCATGCGCGATCAGGGCGCGCAACATGTGCGCGTCGGACCATTCGTTCAGTTGCGGTGGCAATCCGAGTGCCGCAGCGTGGTGCTGCGCATAGGCCCGGCCAAGAAATCCCTGCGGGCGCATGTCGAGCAGCCACCACGGCAGGCTGTCGCTGTGCAGGGCCAGGCCGTTCTCCTGGCGCATGACGAAACCGTCGGGGCGCACCGGCACCAGCATGCCCAGTCGACGAAGCGTGCCATCCGCAGCAACGCGGTAGACGGGAATGTCTGCCAGGCCCCGCCCGGAATCGCGCAAGGCATATTGAATGGCCTTACCCGACCCGATGCGCACAACATCGCCGCCCAGCGCCGCCAGGGCGCGAGACACCGTTGGCTGGCTTATGCCAAGCTTTTCAACGAGTTGGCGTGCCGCCAGCGGACCTTGCCCGAGGCAAAGGCGCAGACGATCGGCGTGAGTCGGCATATTTTTGAATAGAATAATGAATAGAAAGGTGAATTGTATAGCAAGGATGTTGGATGTGTACAGCCGGCATTCTTCGGAGCTGGCCGCATCGGGCCGCAGAATCTTTCCGGGTGCGTACAATTGGGCTTCCCCAACAGAAAACAGCCCCGATCCGCCAGAGGGCTGAACAGAACAGCAATGACGACACAGACTCTTTCCGGGAACGGCGATGCGCCGGCTGCCGACGATGCCCGCGTCATCGCCCTGATCGGCTTTGCCCACGGCGTCTCGCACTTTTTCCATCTGCTGCTGCCGCCGCTGTTTCCGTGGCTGATGCCCGAATTCGGTCTCGGTTTCATCGAGATCGGCGCGACGATGACCGTGTTCTTCGTCGTTTCCGGCCTCGGGCAATCGATGGCCGGCTTTGCTGTCGATCGCTTCGGGGCGTTGAAGGTCCTGCTGGCCGGGATCAGCTGTTTCCTGCTGGCGGGCGTCACTCTGGGTTTTGCCTCCAGCAGCTCGGTCTTGTTCGTGGTCGCGGCGCTGGCCGGGCTGGGCAATGCCGTTTTCCACCCGGCCGACTTCACCGTGCTCAACCGCCATGTTTCGCAAGCACGCCTCGGCCACGCCTTTTCGGTGCATGGCCTGTCCGGCAACCTCGGCTGGGCGGCGGCACCAGTTTTCCTGACCGGGCTGGCGACCCTGGCCGGTTGGCGGGTGGCTGCTATCGCTGCTGGTCTGGTGGCGGTGCCGGCGATGCTGCTGCTGTGGCGGCACCGGGTGCTGCTCGATACCGGGCATCACGCCGCACATGCCAATGAGCAGAAGGATCACGCCTTTGCCTTTCTCGGCGTCGGCGCGGTCTGGTTCTGCTTCGTGTTCTTCTTCCTGATCACCACGGCCTTCGGCGCCATCCAGAACTTCGCCACGCCGATCCTGCAGAACCTCTACGGCCTGCCGCTCGGGCTGGCGGCTGGCGCACTGTCGACCTATTTGCTGGCCGGTGCCGGCGGTATCGTGGTCGGCGGCTTCATCGCCCAGCGTCAGGCCAACGACCGTATCATCGCCGCGGCACTGAGCGTCGCGGCAATGCTGGCCGTGTTGCTGGCGCTCGGCGTGGTGGCCAGCTGGGCCGTACTGCCGCTGATGGCCGGCGTCGGCTTCTTCACCGGCATCGCCGGCCCCTCGCGCGATCTGCTGGTGCGCCGCGCAGCCATGGCCCGCTTCGGGCAGGCGGCCTACGGCCGCATCTACGGCTTCGTCTATTCCGGGCTCGATGCCGGGCTGGCCGTGGCGCCGCTGGTCTTCGGCGGCTACATGGATCGTGGCCAGTTTGGCGCGGTGCTGGTCGGCGTCGCCCTGCTGCAGGGCCTGGCGATCCTCACGGCGCTGAAGGTCGGCCGCTCGCACTGATCCTCCGGTACGGCTGCAGGCAGATCACCCGGCAGGCTGCTACGATGTCGCCTGCATTCACGAGAACCTGCCATGGCCCACATCATTCCCGACGGCTGGCGCGAACTGGCGGCCACCGGCGCCGCCCAGCGCGAAATCGAAACGCTGACCCTGCTCGCCGAGGCACTGCCGGACGACTACACGGTCTACCACGCGGTACACTGGACCAACCTCGAACGCGGCTATTCGGTCTTTGGCGAAATCGACTTCATCGTCATGAACCGCGCCGGCAACCTGCTGCTGATCGAGCAGAAATCCGGTTTTCTCGACGAGACGCCGGAGGGGTTGGTCAAGCGCTACCCCGGTCGTAGCAAGAGCGTGGTCGCGCAGCTGGCGCGCAACGTCGATGCGCTGCACAGCAAGCTGAACGCCCGCCCCAACGCGCCCTTTGCGCGCTTTGATTACCTCTTCTACTGCCCCGATTATCAGGTGAAGCAGCCGCATAGCGCCGGCCTGACGCCGGAGCGCATCGTCGATGCCACGCGCCGCGATGCCTTTGCCAGCATCATCTGCGAGACACTGCCGGCGGGTGAAGCGAGTGTCGAAGCAGCCAAGGTGCATCGTTTCCTGTGTGATGTAATCCAGCTCGAAACCGATGTCAGTGCGCTGATCGGCCGCGCGCGCAACATGGTCAGCCGCATTTCCGGTGGCCTGGCGCACTGGGCGCGGCAACTGGATTTTTCACCCTACCGGCTGCGCGTCACCGGCACCGCCGGTTCGGGCAAGACGCAACTGGCGCTGGCCGAGTACCGGGCGACGCTGGAACGCGGTGGCCGGCCGCTCTATCTCTGCTACAACCGGCCGCTGGCCGATCACTTCCGCAGCATTGCGCCGGAGGGTGGGCTGGCCTGCACCTTCCACGCCTTCTGCCAGCAGCGTCTGCGCGCCGCCGGTCAGGCGCCGGATTTCAGCAAGCCCGGTGCCTTCGAGCGGCTGGTCGATGATGCGGCGAAACTGCCGGTCGATGAGGCCTATCGCTTTGACACCGTGATCGTCGATGAAGGCCAGGATTTCAACGAAGAATGGCGCGACCTGATTCTCCGTCATGCCGGGCGCGATCCGCGCCTCCTGTGGCTGGAAGACCCGATGCAGAACCTCTACGGCCGCAGCCCGGTGGCCCTGCTCGGCTGGGTCGGTCTTCGCTCCTTCGCCAATTTCCGCTGCCCGCGCTCGGTGGTGCGCATGCTGCAGTCGGTGCTGCCACTCGACGTGCCGATCGAGGCCGCCTCACCGCTCGACACCAGCGAGGTCGAGATCCTCACCTACACCGATGACGCCTCTTTGCTGCAGGCGGTCAAGGAAGGTATCCGCCTTTGCTACTCGGGTGGTTTCCGCAAGGAGGATGTTGCCGTGGTCACCTACAGCGGCCGCAACAATTCACGCCTGCTCACCTACGACCGCATCGGCCCGCACACCATGCGTTGCTTCACCGGCCGCTACGATCTGCTCGGCGCACCGGTTTTTTCCGAGGGCGACGTGCTCATCGAATCGGTCTACCGCTTCAAGGGGCAAGCCGCGCCGGCCATTGTTTTCGCCGAAGTCGATTTTGAAACGCTGGACGATCAGGCGGTGCGAAAACTCTTCGTTGGTGCCACGCGGGCGATGATGAAACTGGTGCTGGTGGTTTCAGAGGGGGCTGCAGAGGCATTGCTGGAGCGCTCCAGAAACACGTGATGAGCTACCGGCGTTGCCGGCTGTCGGTACGCAGCAATTCGTCCAGGAAGGCCTGAGCCGGCAGTGAGAGCGGTTTTGAACGCAGACGCACGACACTCCAGGGTTGCTTGAGCGGAAAGCCGCTGACCTTCAGTTCGGCCAGTCCCTGACGCTCAAAATCTTCGCCCAGCGCGTGGCGCGAAAGAATGGCCAGCCCCATGCCGCAGGCAACCAGATCCCGGATCGCCTCGTTGCTGGCCAGGGAAAGGCGGACATTCAACTGAACGCAACATTCCTGCATGTGCTGGTCGACGGCATGCCGCGAACCCGATCCGGGTTCGCGCAGCAGGAATGGTTCCGTCACCAGTTTCTGCAGACTCAATCGCTTGCCGACACCCCAGTGCGATTGGGGGGCGATAACGACGTACTCGTTGTCGAGAAACGGGTGCACTTCGATGTCCAGGCTCTCAGGCGGATAGGACATCACATAGAGATCGTCTTCGTTGCCGCGCAGGCGCTGGACGATTTTCTCCCGATTGGCAATCTCCAGTTCGATATCGATGTCGGGATAACGCTGGCAAAAGACCCCGAGCATGCGTGGCAGAAAATGTTTTGCGGTCGTGACCAGCGCTACCCGCAGCTTGCCTCGCTTCAAGCCTTTCAGCTCGTCGATCGCCGACTCGAAACGGTTCCACGCGTCGTCGAGATTTCGGGCGGTCATTGCCATTTCCTGCCCTGCCGCCGTCAGCACCATGTCGCGCCCGTTCTGCTCGAAAAGCGGAAGGCCGATGGTGTCAGCCATCTGGCGCAGCTGAATGGAAACTGCCGGCTGGGTCAGGTGCAGCGCCTCCGCAGCACGCGTGAAATTACCGGCCTGGGCCACCGCCATGAAGGTTTCAAGTTGTCGAAAGGTAATTCTGCGTCGCGGCATATATAAGTCCAGACAAATGGCAAATGAAACAACATGTGATTGGATATTATATACGGTTTCCGCCAAAGTCACGCCGGTCTCTTCATCCATGAGCCGCCGTCGGAAGCGGAATTCAATATGTCATTCGAGCCGGTCATTCTCTTTTTTGCACTCGGCCTTGTCGCCGGCTGGGTGCGCTCTGATCTAAAGCTGCCGGCTTTTCTCTATGAATCGCTGAGCATCTTTCTGTTGTTGGCCATTGGGCTCAAGGGTGGCGTCGAGCTGGCCAAATATCCCCTGCATGACCTGATCGGTGCCATCGTCGTCGTGCTCGCTGCTGCGATGCTGATACCGCTGGCGGCGTTCTTGGTGCTGAAACGGGGAGGAAAGCTGGGCCGCTTTGATGCCGCGTCGATTGCCGCTCACTATGGTTCGGTCAGCGTCGTCACGTTTGCAGTGGCGGCGAGCTTTCTGGCCAGCCTTGACGTGGCGGTCGAAGGTTACATGGTCGCATTTCTGGTCTTGCTTGAATTTCCGGCCCTGATGATCGGTGTAGTGCTGGCGCGGCGCTCCTCAAGCGAAGCGCAATGGGGGCGCCTGCTGCATGAAGTTTTTTCCGGCAAGAGCATTGTTCTTCTCGTGGGTGGTCTGTTCATCGGCTGGATCGCCGGGCCCGATGGAATCAAGCCGCTGGACCGGCTGTTCTTCGATCTCTTCAAGGGCGTGCTGGCCTTCTTCCTGCTCGAAATGGGGCTGGTGGTTGCCAGCCGGTTTGGCGATCTGCGGCGCGCCGGCCCTTTCCTCATCGGCTTTGCCATGGCCATGCCCCTGGCTGCTGGGCTGCTCGGGATCCTTACCGCAAACCTGATCGATCTTTCCATCGGTGGCGCAACGCTACTGGCCACGCTCTACGCCAGCGCCTCCTATATCGCCGCACCCGCTGCCATGCGGGTTGCCGTACCGGAAGCGAATCCTGCGCTATCGATCGGTGCTGCGCTGGGCATTACTTTCCCGTTCAATGTCCTCATCGGCATCCCCATCTACTACGGGCTCGCCGTTCGCTTGCAGGGAGTTCTCTGATGAAAGCCATTACACCGCATCGCAAGCTGCTCAGCATTGTCTGCGAGGCATGTCTTGAGTCCAGAGTCGCGCACGACCTGGGGGCGCTTGGTGCCAGTGGCTATACCGTCATTGATGCCCGGGGACAAGGCGCGCACGGTACGCGTGACGGTATCTGGCCCCCCAGTGCGAACGTGCGCTTCGAAGTGATTTGCGATATGGCGACCGCCGAGGTGATCAGCACCTACCTGCACGATAACTACTACCAGCACTACGGGATGATCAGTTATCTCTCTGATGTTCAGGTGCTTCGCCCCGAAAAATTCTTTTAGTCCCAACCCTGCCCTGGAGTATGTATGGAAGAAACGAATCAGCAATCACCGTTAGTCGGCATCGTCATGGGATCCGATTCCGATTGGCCAGTCATGAAGGCAGCTGCCGACATTTGCGATGCGCTTGGCGTCAGCTATGAAGCGCGCGTCGTTTCGGCGCATCGAACTCCGGACCTGCTCTTCGATTATGCCGGGATGGCTGCCGAACGCGGGCTCAAGGTCATTATCGCCGGTGCCGGGGGCGCGGCCCATCTGCCGGGAATGCTGGCTGCGAAAACGCGCGTGCCGGTTCTCGGCGTTCCAGTTCCGTCAAAGAACCTGCAGGGCCTGGATTCCTTGCTGTCCATCGTGCAAATGCCCCGTGGCGTACCGGTGGCGACATTTGCCATTGGTGAAGCCGGTGCGGCCAACGCCTCCCTGTTTGCGGTTGCCATGCTGGCAACCGGGCAGAGTGCTTCAGCTCAGGGTCTGGCCCGGAAACTAGATGACTTTCGCCTGCAACAACGCGACAAGGCGCTGGCCATGCGCCTGCCGGTGGCGCCATGATTCTGCCACCCGCCATGCTCGGCGTCCTTGGAGGCGGCCAGCTGGGACGCTATTTTGTAAATGCGGCGCATCAGCTCGGCTACCGGGTCATGGTTCTCGACCCGGATCCTTGTAGCACGGCCGGCCGCATTGCGGATGTGCACCTCAAGGCGGCCTATGATGACCCTGCCGCACTGGAGTGCATGTCATCGATGTGTGCCGCTGTCACTGTCGAGTTTGAAAGCGTGCCGGCTGATGCATTGGCCTATCTGGAGCGCTCTACACAGGTGCGGCCGGGTGCCGATGCCGTCGCCATTTGCCAGGATCGGCGCCGGGAGAAAGGGTTTCTGAAACGCTTCGGTTTTCCGCATGCACCCTACGCGGAAATTCTTTGCAACGAAGACATTGTGCAGACATCCCCGGATCTGTTCCCGGCCATTCTCAAGGTTTCCCGTTTCGGCTATGACGGGAAGGGGCAGGCACGGGTGGCTTCTCGGGCCGAGGCGCTGGCGGCCTTCAATGGCTTCAATGGCGAAGCCTGTGTTCTGGAACAATTGATGCCACTCGACTACGAGGCGTCTCTTGTCCTCGCACGAGGAGAAGATGGTGCGCTGCAATGCTTCCCGATGGCAGAGAACCATCATCAGGGAGGAATTCTTGACTATTCGATCGCGCCTTCCCACGAGGATGCTGCCGCCATTTTCGGTGAGGCGCGACAGATCGCCGAGGGCATTGCAACTGAGCTGAAATACGTGGGGGTTCTTGGTATCGAGTTCTTTATCTCGAATGGCCGACTCTATGTGAATGAACTGGCCCCGCGCCCACACAATTCGGCGCACTACACGCTTGATGCCTGCCTGACCAGCCAGTTCGAGCAGCAGGTGCGGGCGCTTTGCGGTTTGCCTCTGGCCGCTCCTGATATGCATTCGGCTGCCGTTATGGTTAACCTTCTTGGAGACCTGTGGTTCGTTGATGGCGGTGATGAGCCACGGGAGCCGGATTGGCAGCACTTGCTGCGTCAGCCCGAGCTGAAGCTGCATCTTTACGGAAAGGAAAGCGTCCAAAAGGGGAGGAAGATGGGGCACTTTGCCGTGCTTGCAAAAGACCGCAAGAATGCGTTTGCGATTGCCCTGGAAAGTCGTGCAGCAATGGCCTGCTGCCGGGAACGCTCTGATTTTACATAAGGTCCGTCGACGCTTGTTTCTGCATAAATATTTATTAATGATAAATAATAAAAAGATTAATTAGATTTAATACTCCGTCGTTGCCATAGTGCGGATGTGCCTTCGATGAAGGTCGCCCGCAACTAAACAAGACTTCGACAAAGGAGTATCGCCATGCGTCACTATGACCCCGACAGCCCGGAAGCCACTGCCCGGATCATCGCCCTTACGCTGCTTGCCGACGGTGCAATCGATCTGTCGGAAATCGAGTCCATCAAGCGTTACCGGATCATCGAAAATCTGAACCTCAGCCAGCGTCTTTTCGACGAAGTGGTGCACGGGTTCTGTGAAGACGTGCTCGTCGTTTCGCATCGCGGCCATAGCGGGCAGATTGAACTGGATCGCGACACCGTGAGGCTGCTTCTGTCTGATATCCGGAGCAATGATCTGCAGCACAAACTCCTGCGCTCCATGCTCGATATCGTGAATGCCGATACGAAACTCTCCGGGAGCGAAGCGATTGCTGTCGCTGAAGCCATGAAGCTCTGGGATATTGATCTTCGTCAGGTTGCCCGGACCGACAGGAGAAGTAGTGCCCGTGTGTCACCTGTCCGGGCGGTGGCCTGAAGACCAACGCTTCTCTCCAATAACTGCGCAGTAAGCATTTGCCATGCCATTTCTAACCTTTCCACTCGCCACTGCCCCGGCCGCTGCCACACTCCAGCGCGGCAGGGTGCAACGCGAACTGGTGGCGCAGCCCGACCGAATGCCACTTGATCGCCGTGTGGATCTTCCCGAAATTCAGGAATCCTATCGGGTCAGTTTCAGCGACGCCGTTCGCGCCGAGTTCCCGGGGCAGATGCGTGACCTGTCGCCAGATAGAACTCCCGCCCCGTTAGACAGCCGCCTGAAGATTTACCAGGACACCGCCGCATTGTGATGGGCGCGCTGAATCAATTCGACCATGCGCTACTGGGTGCTGCTGCGGCCTGGCGCACACCATGGCTGGATGGCCTCTTCCTGGCGACGACCTGGCTCGGTTCACTCTGGCTGCTGCTGCCTGTCAGTGCTCTGGCTGGGCTTTATGCCTACTCAAGCGCAGGGCGCTTATTGGCGGTTCTGGTGGTGGCAGTGCCGATGATCGTTTCCGGATTATGTTCGCTGCTCAAGAGGCTGGTCGATCGGGAGCGACCTCTATTGCATGAAGCATTGGTCTCGATACCCGCTGATGCAGCTTTCCCGAGCGCTCATTCTGCGCAGGTGATGGCGGTCGCCGTCGCCTTTGTGATTGTCTTTCCGGCGGCAGCAAACTACCGGATCGCCGTCCCTCTCGTTCTGCTTGTGCTCCTCGTCGGGTATTCGCGAATCTATCTGCAAGTGCACTGGCCAAGCGATGTGCTGGCCGGATGGCTTGTCGGACTGGTGAGCACCTTGCTCATCCTTTATCCGACATTGAAGGGACGTCTGGCATGAGGAACAAGTTCCTGGGTTCAGGCGAGCGTGGGTACCACCCCTTGCGCAAGATCAGAACCGTCTTTTCCGGACTCCGCTACGCCGCGCTTTACGATTTCAGCGTGGCTTACAAGCTGGTTCTGTCCGCACTGCTGCTAGTGGTGACTTTCGTCTACCGGGAGTGGGTTGACTTCATGCTGGTGGCGCTGGTCACTGGCCTTGTGCTGGTTGCCGAAATGTTCAATAGCGCAATCGAGGCACTCTGCGATTTTGTCGAGATTCGACACAACGAGAAAATCAAGGTGATCAAGGATATTTCAGCGGCAGCAGTCGGCATCTGCATCCTCATGTGGTTCGTCGTCCTGGCGATTGAAGCGGTCGAAACCTACAGGCTCATCTGGCGAGCCTGAGCGCGCGCATAGTGGCGCCCTGAACACAGGAGCCACACATGCACCCCGATGCCATCTATGTTTCCACCCACCTCGGCCATCGTTTCTATCCGCAGGCGCCGCGCATCGAAGATGTGGCCATCGAGGACATTGCCCACGGCCTCGCCTTCCAGTGTCGCTTCAACGGGCAGACGCAGCACTTCTACTCGGTGGCCCAGCACAGCCTGATGGTGGCCTCGCTCGTGCCGCGCCGTCTGGCGCTGGCCGCCCTGCTGCACGATGCGGCCGAGGCTTATCTGGGCGACATGGTCAAGCCGCTGAAAGGTCTGTTCCCCGAGTTTTCGCGCATCGAGGCGGCGGTGATGGCGATCATCGGTGCGCGCTTTGGTGTCACCGGTTTTGACGACCGGCTGATCAAGCGCGCCGACCTGATCGCGCTGGCCACCGAAAAGCGCGACCTGATGCCGAACTCATCCGAACCCTGGTCTCCGCTGGAAGGCATCGTGCCGCTGCCGACACGCATTGAGGTCTCGTCACCGCAATTGGCGAAGCAGCAGTTTCTCGGGGCGTTTTATCGGCTCTCCGGGGATAGGGCACTTTCGGCCGCCGCTTGAGCCACCTCCCCGTCACCCCGGCTTTCGCCGAGGTGACGCCAAATCCGCGCCCTACGAACTACACGACAACGCTGAACACCCCGGCGCCTGTCGTGCCCACTCCGGCCGTTTTCCGGTAAAGCGGGCGTGCTCGACCTGTACCGCGTAGGGGGTGCGAATGGCGCGCAGCAGTTGCTGCAGCACTGAAAGGTCGCCTTCGGTCGCCGCGTTGATGGCTTCCTGCAGAATGTAATTGCGCGGAATGATCGACGGGTTGGCGCTTGCCATGCGCAGTTGCCGCGCCTCCTCGCTAACCCCCTCTGCCTTCAGCCGCTCGGCATAGGTGCCAAGCCAGTCGCGTAACTGACTGACGAATTTCTGCGGCAAGGCCGCCGGTGCGTAGAAGGCTGCTGTCAGCTCAGCGGGCAGACCATCCGCAGGCAGGCGCTGTGGATCGACCGCCATCAGGCTGCGGAAGAAGATCGTCGTGTCGACCTCGGTCAGCGTCAGGATGCCGAGCAGGTGCGCCATCAATGCCTCTTCACCGCCGCTGTCAGGCGGCTCCAGGCCAATTTTCTGCAATGCCTGGCGCCGCCATTCGTTCTCAAAGGTGTCGCCAAAACATTGCAGCCCCGCCTCCAGCGACGCGGGCCGGCCCACCAGCGGCAGCAGCGCATCAGCCAGACGCATCAGGTTCCACTGTGCCACGCCCGGCTGCTGGGCATAGGCATAGCGGCCGCCCTGGTCAGTGGTGTTGGGGGTGAAATCGGGATCGAAAACGTCGAGCCAGCCGAAGGGGCCGTAGTCGATGGTCAGCCCGAGTACGGAAAGATTGTCGGTGTTCATCACCCCATGCACGAAGCCGACGCGCAGCCAGTGCGCCATTAGCTCCGCCGTGCGCCGCGATATTTCCTCGAACCACTGCGCGTAACGCTCCGGGTCGGCCGGGTCGATCTCCGGAAATTGATGCGCGATTACATAGTCGGCGAGCAACTGCAGCCGCTCGTGGTCGCCGCGTGAAGCAAAGATCTCGAAGTTGCCGAAGCGCACGAAGCTCGGCGCCACGCGGGTGACGATGGCGCCCGGTTCCATCTCCGGGTGGCCGTCGTAGAACATGTCGCGCAACACCGGCTCGCCGGTGCCAACCAGCGCCAGCGCGCGTGTGGTTGGCACGCCGAGATGGAACATGGCCTCGCTGCAGACAAACTCGCGTAGTGACGAACGCAGCACGGCCCGGCCATCGGCACGCCGCGAATAGGGCGTGAGGCCGGCACCCTTCAACTGTACTTCCCAGCGCTGCCCGTCCGGTGCGCGAAGGTCGCCCAGCACGATGGCCCGGCCATCGCCAAGTTGTCCGGCCCAGTTGCCGAACTGGTGGCCGCCGTAACAGGCAGCAATCGGCTTCATGCCCGGCAGCAGCCGGTTGCCGGCGAGCAGTTCGGCTGTGGCCGAGCTGTCTTCCGGCAGTGTCAGGCCAAGGGTGTGCGCCAGATCGTCCGACCAGGCGAGTAGCGAGGGCGCAGACACGGGCGTCGGCGGCACTTCCGACCAGCAGGCCGCATGTACCTGCCGCGACTCCTGTGGCGGGCCGGCCTCGCCCGGCAGGTGGCGGGCGAAGTGGTGATCGAAGACGGTGTCGTGCAAGGGAGTGTGGGGGGAGGGGTTCGTCATGGTGGTGTGTTGACCGGCCCGGAGGCGAATGGTTTCACCATTGCCGGTGAGGCTTATAGGCGATTTCCACGGGCTCATCTGTTGAGCCTGTGGCGATGGAAACTGGCCACATCGTACTCAAGGAGACTGCCATGTTTGATCGAATCCAGATGCTGTTCGAGCGCTTTGTCGGTGTGCAGGGGAGTATCACTGTGCCGATGTCGGCGTTTCGCCCGCGCATCGGGCTGCCTGCCCAGTCAGCGCAGCCGGCTTGCTGGCGCCGTGCGAAGCGGGTGACTGCGAGGCGTTTCTAAGTCAGCGGAATGATCCTGGCTATCTCAGCAGGACGCTGGATAGCCCGCATCCTCGATGGCCTGCAGAATGTCACCTGGCTCGATGAGCCGTCCATGCTCGATGCTGGCTTCGCCCTTCTCCAGCGAAATTTCGATATGGCCGATATGCGGCAGATCCTGAATTGCATTGGCAACCGTGCGGACGCACTGCTCGTCCTTCATGCCGCTGATTCTGATGATGATGGTGTCCATGGGCTGAGAGTCTAGCCCTAATTGTTGCTATCGCCGAGTGCTACCAACCCGGCTTTCAGCGTTGCAATCAGTCGTTTCCTCAGCGCCTCCGGCTTGAGTACCTGTACCTCTGGCACATGGCGCAGGATATCCATCAAAAGCTCGGTATCGACGCTGTAAGGAATCTCCATGAGGTAGCTGCCGTCCGCCTCGAAGCGGGTCTTCTGCTGCGGGTGCCATTCTTCGACAGCCACCCAGCGTGCGCGTTCCGGTGTGAAGCGCAGCGTTGCCCATTGCACCTTGCTGCCGCCGAAGATGCCGTAGCCGGCGCCGAGGACAGCATCGAGTTCGCGCACCGGCACTGTTTTCGCCTTCTTGCCGCCGATGCTGGCATGGCGAATGGCGTCGACGGCGAAGCTGCGGATGCTCTTGCGCAGGTGGCACCAGGCGTCGAGATACCAGTTGTCGCGGTAGTACACAAGTCGCTGCGGCGAAACTTCACGCTCGCTTTCGTCACCGCTCTTGCGGTTGTAGTGGCGCAGCAGCAAGCGCTTGCGATTGAGCAGCGCGCTGGCCAGCACTTCGAAATAGCGCAGGTCCATTTTGCGCTTGGCGGCATGCAGGATGCGGATGCGGTCGGTAACTTCTTCCGGCGCATTGTCGTGGCTGCCGAGCAGTGATGTCAGCCGGGCGAGCAGCGGTGCGATATGCGGGCCAAGCAGGCCCGGCTGCACCTCCTCCAGCAAATGTTGCATGGTCAGCAAGGCGTGGATTTCAGAAGCGTTGAACCACAGGCCGGGCAACTCGTAGCGCGGTGCGTAGCGGTCCGGCGTGTCGAAGCGATAGCCGCCTGCATCGCGGTCGAAGACGATGGGCGCGTTGAGCCGCTCGCGCAGGTACTGCAGGTCGCGCTTGAGCGTGGCGCGCGAGATGCCGAGCTCGTCCTGCAGCTGAACAAAGGTGGCAAAGCGGCGCTCGTTGAGGATCTGGTCGATGCGATAGAAGCGCTCGGTGCGGTCCATCTCAGGCGGCCTTGTCGGCTTCGTGTTCGGCGACCATCTCGGCTGGCGCATCGGCCGGTACGGCGATGAAGCTGCGCGGTGTCGTGCGCAGGCGCAGCCAGAGCGTACGCAGCAGGCCGCGTGTTTGGGTGAACGCAACATCGCGGGCACGCAATGCCATCCACAGCGCCAGCGAAAAACTGACGCTGAGGTTGACGAAGCCGATCAGCGCCACGCCCAGCGAAGCCCAGGCGAGTGTCGTCCACGGCAGGTCGAAGCCGAAGGCCGTGAGGGCGTAGCCAAGGTTGGCCGAAGCAAAGGCGATATGCCGGATATCGATCGGTAGGCCGAGGATGATGCCGATGGTGCCGGCCGAACCAAGCATGCAACCGAAAAGGAAGTTGCCCGAGATGCCGCCGAGGTGGGCGTCTACATAGCGGCCGAT